>CAIMNS010000132.1 GCA_903842945.1 uncultured Burkholderiales bacterium | reverse complement strand
TTGGACGGGCTCATCGCATGTTCAACTCATGGTGAGCGTTGGCCTGTGGCATGGACGTGTTGGCCTGTCTGGTCATGCACTCAAATTCATGCGCCCGGCATAGTCTTTGGCAAACTGAAACGCCACCCGACCGCTTCTAGACCCACGCTCCAAAGCCCAAAGCAAAGCCTCTGGCTTGGCGTCTTCAAAGTGCTTGTCTGGTACCTTCATGAAGTGCAACCATTGCTGCGCAATGCTCCAGTACTCATCTTGTGAGAAAGGATAAAAACTGATCCACAAACCAAACCGCTCAGACAAAGAGATCTTCTCTTCGATGCCCTCGCCAGGGTGAATCTCTCCGTCCACGGAAGGCGCGTAGCTCAAGTTTTCTTTCATGTACTCGGGCAGCAAGTGGCGACGGTTGCTGGTGGCGTAAATCAACACATTGGGTGTCGTTGAAGCAACGCTTCCATCGAGCATGGACTTCAAGGCCTTGTAGCTGGACTCGCCCTCCTCGAAACTCAAGTCATCGCAAAAGATCATGAATTTTTCTGGTCTTTGGCTGACCAATTCCACCAAGTCTGGCAAATCCACCAAATCCGCCTTGTCCACCTCAATCAAACGCAAGCCCAAATGCGCGAACTCGTTCAAACTGGCTTTGATCAAAGACGACTTGCCCGTTCCTCTGGCACCCGTCAAGAGCACGTTGTTGGCGCCTTTGCCTTGAATGAACTGAAGTGTGTTGCGGGTGATTTTCTCCTTTTGCAGATCAATTTCTTTCAAGTCATTGAAACGCAAATTGGCCACATGCATGACCGGCTCCAGCACCCCATGACCGCCTTGGCGTTTGCGGTAGCGATAAGCCGTGCTTTTCGTCCAATCAGGTTCGGACAAAGGCTTGGGCAAAATTGCTTGGAGCTGGTCCATTAGTTTTTCGGCACGAGATAAAAATTGATCTAAAGAATTTGACATGCTGCTTTTTAACTTCTGTAATCTGCATTGATACTCACATACTCATGGCTGAGGTCACACGTCCAAACGTGTTGAGCATGCGTGCCACGACCCAATTGAACCCTGACCGTGATGTCTGCTTGCTGCATCACCCTTTGCCCATCGGTCTCCAAATAACCAGGGTGTCGCCCGCCGTGGGTGGCCACATGCACATCATCCAAGTAAAGTTCAATCAAAGACGGGTCCAAGTCGTCAATGCCCGCGTAGCCCACGGCCGCCAAAATTCTCCCCAAATTGGGGTCACTGGCAAAGAAGGCCGTCTTGACCAAAGGAGAATGGGCAATGGCATAGGCCACCTTCATGCATTCCTCGTCACTGCGTCCTTGCTCCACCAGCACGGTGATGAATTTGGTCGCCCCTTCTCCGTCTCGAACGATCGATTGACACAACTCGATGGCCACCTCCTGCATGGCGTTAAAAAGCTCCAAGCCCAAACCCGACTTGAACTGCGTGATGGGCGTATGTTGTGCCTTGCCTGTCGCCATCACCACAAAGGAGTCGTTGGTCGAGGTGTCTCCATCCACCGTGATTCGATTGAACGAGGCATCGGCCAAAGCCTTGGCCAAGTCCTTCATGCATTCAGGGGAAACACTCGCATCGGTCGCCATGAAACCCAGCATGGTGGCCATGTTGGGCTTGATCATGCCAGCCCCTTTGGAGATGCCTGTGACGCACACGCGCTGCCCGCTCAGCATCAACTCACGGCTCGCCGCTTTGGGCACGGTGTCGGTGGTCATGATGCCTGTGGCTGCATCGCCCCAGCTGCTTTGCCCCATTTGGTCCAAGGCTTTGGGCAAATGGTCAATGATTTTTTGATGGGGCAAGGGCTCCATGATCACCCCGGTCGAAAAGGGAAGCACTTGCTCAGGGGAGATGTCCAGCAACCTGGCCAAGGCAATGCAAGTCGCTGTCGCTCGCATCAAACCCTCCTGCCCAGTGCCCGCATTGGCGTTGCCCGTGTTGATCAAGAGCGCACGGATGCCGTGTCCCGCTTGCAAGTGGGCTTGACACAGTTGAACCGGTGCCGCACAAAACCTGTTTTGGGTGAACACCGCACCCACCGATGCGCCCGCCTCCAAGACCATGACCGTCAAGTCTTTTCGGGCGGCTTTCTTGATCCCCGCCTCTAGCACTGAAATCTCTAAGCCCTTGATGGGCCTTAAAGCGTCAACATCAGGCGCTTTTAAATGAACTGCCATGGATCAAACTCTCCCCTTGAAAATCATATGGGTCTCTCATGTTGACCCTTGTCCATCAACTCAAACGGCCATGGCAAAACTTGTACTTCTTGCCGCTCCCGCAAGGACACGGCTCATTGCGACCAACAGGTGTGACCGGCGCTTGTGCGGGTTGAGACAGCAAGCGTGCAACGTCCAAGGTCGTTTGCACGTCCCCACTTTCGTCAGGCGCGCTGTAGGTCACATTGGAGATTTGTTCAGCCTTTTGTTCCAAACTTTGTGCCGCCTCTTGCAGTTGATCCTGGGACTGGATTTGAACCGTCATCAGCGTCTTGGTCACCTCGTTTTTGACCGAATCGAGCAACTGACCAAAGAGCTCAAAGGCCTCTCGTTTGTATTCTTGCTTGGGTTGCTTTTGAGCATAACCCCTCAAGTGAATGCCTTGCCTCAAGTAGTCTAGTGCCGAGAGGTGGTCTCGCCAATGCGTGTCAATGCTTTGCAACAACACCAAACGCATGAAAGGCATGAATTGATCCAGGCCCACTTGTTGGAGTTTGGACTCAAAGGCATGGTTGGCCGCTTGGAGGACCCACTTTTTGATGTCTTCACCCACCAAGCTGTCTGAGGCTTGGACTTGAGACGACAAATCCAAACCGAGCAGCCATTCGGCTTTGAGCACCTCTTCAAGGCCTTTGATGTCCCACTGCTCGTCCAAGGTGTCGGGGGGGACAAACTGATGGACCAAGTCATCAAAACACCCTTCTCTCAAAGACGCGATTTGAGCGGTCAAATCGCCCGCATCCAAAATATCATTTCTCTGTTGGTAAATCACTTTTCTTTGGTCGTTGGAGACGTCGTCGTACTCGAGCAGTTGTTTGCGCATGTCAAAGTTTCTGGACTCGACTTTTCTTTGAGCACTCTCAATGCTTCGAGAGACCATGCCCGCTTCAATCGCCTCGCCCTCTGGCATTTTGAGACGGTCCATGATCGCTTTGACCCGGTCCCCCGCAAAAATGCGCATCAAGGGGTCATCCAGGCTTAAATAAAAGCGAGAAGATCCAGGGTCGCCTTGGCGCCCAGAGCGCCCGCGCAGTTGGTTGTCAATGCGCCTGGATTCATGGCGCTCTGTGGCAATGATCCGTAAACCGCCCAAAGACTTCACATGCTCATGATCTTTGAGCCACTGCTCGCGGCGCTCTTGAAGCTTTTGCGTTTTCTCAGCGGGGGAGAGAGACTCATCGGCCTCAAGGGTGGCCATGGATTTTTCAATGTTGCCGCCAAGCACAATGTCCGTCCCTCGACCAGCCATGTTCGTGGCAATGGTGATGGACTTGGCGGCACCAGCTTGAGCAATGATGTCGGCCTCTCGCTCGTGCTGCTTGGCGTTGAGCACCTGGTGCGGTAAGCCCTCTTTGACCAAGAGCTCCGCAATCAATTCTGAGTTCTCAATCGACGTGGTGCCAACCAACACAGGTTGTCCGCGCTTGAAGCACTCGGTGATGTCTTGAATGGCCGCCGTGTACTTTTCTTGGGTGGTCTTGTACACGCGATCGAGTTGATCGTCTCTGTGGCTTGAGCGGTTGGGAGGAATCACCACCGTCTCAAGTCCATAGATCTCTTGAAACTCATAGGCCTCGGTGTCTGCCGTGCCCGTCATGCCCGACAATTTGGCGTACAAGCGGAAATAGTTCTGAAAGGTGATCGACGCCATGGTTTGGTTTTCAGCTTGGATGGCCACCCCCTCTTTGGCCTCCACCGCTTGGTGCAAACCATCGCTCCAACGCCTGCCCGACATCAAGCGTCCCGTGAATTCGTCCACAATCGTGATCTCGCCACCTTGATTGACATAGTGCTGGTCTTTGAAAAACAGATGGTGGGCCCTCAAGGCCGCATACAAATGGTGCATCAAACTGATGTGGGACGGGTCGTAGAGCGAGGCGCCTTCAGGCAACAGTTGGGCTTGCGTCAACAAACGCTCTGCATTCTCATGGCCTTGCTCGCTCAAAAAAACTTGTCTGGATTTTTCATCCAAGGTGAAGTCACCCGCCTTGATGATGCCTTCGCCCGTTCTGGGATCCTCTTCACCAATTTGGCAGACCAAGTGGGGCACGATGGCGTTCATCGCGATGTAGACCGCCGTGTGGTCATCGGCTTGTCCACTGATGATCAACGGGGTCCTCGCCTCATCGATCAAAATCGAGTCCACCTCGTCCACGATGGCGTAATTGAGCCTTCTTTGCACACGGTCTTGAGCCTCATAGACCATGTTGTCTCTTAAGTAGTCAAAACCATACTCGTTGTTGGTGCCATAGGTGATGTCACAGCGGTAGGCGGCTTGTTTGTCTGCTCTTTGCAAATGGGGCAGATTCACCCCCACACTCAGACCCAGAAAATTGTACAAACGCCCCATCCAATGGGCATCGCGCTGCGCCAAATAATCGTTGACCGTGACCACATGCACGCCTTGGTCGCTCAAAGCGTTCAAATAAACCGCCAACGTGGCGGTGAGGGTTTTGCCTTCGCCGGTGCGCATTTCGGCAATTTTGCCGTTGTGCAGGGCAATACCTCCAAGCATTTGGACATCAAAGTGACGCATCTTCATGACCCGTTTGGAGCCCTCTCGCACCAGCGCAAAGGCCTCGGGCAAAATCGCATCCAAGGTTTCACCCTGAGCCACACGCGCTTTAAAAGAGACGGTTTTGGCCCTCAAATCTTCATCGCTCAAGCCCTCCAAGGAGGACTCGAGCGCATTGATGCGCTCCACAGTTTTGCGGTATTGCTTGAGAAGTCGCTCGTTGCGACTGCCAAATATTTGGGTAAGTAGGTTAAAAGCCATGAAAACGGTACGTGCAAGTGCGCTTTGGTGAAAGTCCAAAGCTTTTGCCACACTTTCCTTTACTGAATCTCTCCATTTTAACTGGGAGAACAGAGATAATGAAGCCATGGATCCAAGCCAACCCAAAAAACCCGTTTCTGAAGAAAAAAAGCAGGCTTTGAACACCCAAGCCAGCGCTTTGGCCCAGCTGCGTGCCCTGGGCTACTCCAAAGTGCCTCGTTGCGGCCCCCTGTTGCGGGGCAAATCGGTGCAAGTGCTCAAGGCAGCTCAATCTGCTCCAGGACTTGCGCAATTGATCGCGCAAGCGTCACGTTCAAGGTCTCAGGTTGACGATTTAACGGGATTGGTCCCCGCCTTGATTTTGAAACAAATTCATTCGGGCCCGATGGAGTCGGGCAACTGGATTTTGATGCTCAAAAGCGGCGCCAGTGCGGCCAAACTGCGACAAATGGGACCCGCCATTTGCGCCCATCTGAGGTCCAAGGGCTGGGACATCCAGTCCATCACGGTCAGAGTGATTCAAGCCTAGGGCAGAGCACAAATTGCGTTTGGTCA
>CAIMNS010000131.1 GCA_903842945.1 uncultured Burkholderiales bacterium | reverse complement strand
TAGGCACTTAAATTGGCTGCAATGGTGCTTTTGCCCACGCCGCCCTTTTGACTTGTCACCAAGATTTTGAATGCCATGATCGCACCGCTCCTTGAACACCAATGTGTTAAAAAAATGTCTTTGACGTCTACATGAGGACAAAAAAGATGACGTCGGGCTGAGGATATTAACAACTTAGTGTAGTAAATCAAAGTAAGTTGTTGTTCTAGGACAACTTTATGGTGGAGTCGTCGTTGAGCCCTGATGGCCTTTTAGGGCCTCGCTCAGAGCATGGGGCCCAAACTGGCAGCCCAAACTCGTGGCCCAACCGATGGGCCCAATGCATCCGCGGCGCAAGAGACGGATCAATCCACCGAGGCGCTCCAGCGGTCGTTCCAGTCATGGCGAGCGTTGTCGATGTCTCGTCGTTGACGCTTGGTGGGGCGGCCGTGTTCAATGCTCAAGGCGGGTTCACGCTGGTTTTTGAATTCAAGGGCTTCTTTTGTCCTCAGCTCCAGGCTTTGGGCGGTCTCCGCGTACATCTGTTGCGCCACCGTGGCTGAGCCTCTCGAGGGGTTCATGCCCAGCACTTCGACGGTTTTGAAGTAAGACCCTTGGCGCACGATCAGCATGTCCCCCACTTTGATCTCTTTGGACGGCTTGGCTTGGATGTCATTGACTTTGACCCGGCCCTTTTGAATTTCTTCGCTGGCCAAAGAACGGGTTTTAAAGAAGCGTGCTGCCCAAAGCCATTTGTCGATTCTCATGGCAAAGTCTGAGCTCCACGGGGAGGGGTCAGCCTACTTTCAGGACCTTGTCCAAAGTGCCTCAAAGGCACAGAGGGGCATGTCAAAAAACCAAGCTGAAGGGAGGTCATTTAAAAAAGAGGGCGATGGGTGTTTCAGATGCAAGGTGAGCTTATTGAATGACCTCAAGCCCATTCATGTAAGGTCTGAGCACTTTGGGCACGACGATGCTGCCATTGGCCTGTTGGTAGTTTTCAAGGACGGCCACCAAGGCACGACCGACGGCAAGACCTGAGCCGTTGAGGGTGTGCACGAGCTCGTTCTTGCCTTGTCCATTTTTGAACCGCGCTTGAAGTCTTCTTGCCTGGAAGGCTTCGCAATTGGAGATGGAGCTGATTTCGCGGTAGGTGTTTTGTGCCGGCAACCAGACTTCAAGATCGAAGGTTTTGGCTGCACCAAAGCCCATGTCACCCGTGCACAAAGACATGACACGGTAGGGCAGTTCCAGTTTTTGCAAAATGGCTTCTGCGTGAGCGGTCATCTCCTGCAAGGCCTCTTGGCTGGTCTCGGGGTGCACAATTTGAACCATTTCAACTTTGTCAAATTGGTGTTGTCTGATCATCCCCCTTGTGTCTCTGCCATGCGCCCCAGCCTCAGAGCGAAAGCAAGGGGTGTGGGCGGTCAGCTTGATCGGCAGATCGCTTTCACTTAGAACCGTGTCGCGTACAAAATTGGTGAGGGTGACCTCGCTGGTGGGGATCAAATAAAGTGCTGCAGCATCGGCCTGGGCTTCTGTCGCTTGGGGCCCTTCAGTCAAGTCGTTGGCCTGACCTTGTCCGCCTTTTTTGGTTGCAAACAAGTCTTCTTCAAATTTAGGCAATTGACCCGTGCCTTTTAAGGTGAGCGCATTGACAATGTAGGGCGTGTAGCACTCGGTGTAGCCATGTTCTTGGGTTTGCGTGTCAAGCATGAACTGCGCGAGTGCGCGGTGCATTCTGGCAATAGGGCCCTTCATCACGGTAAAGCGTGAACCGGTGAGCTTCACGCCCATTTCAAAATCAAG
>CAIMNS010000130.1 GCA_903842945.1 uncultured Burkholderiales bacterium | reverse complement strand
TTGGAAATCGTGCTCAGAAGCAAACCAACCTTCAAATTGGTGAGCTTGTAAGCACTGGAGATCTAAGACTTTCATGTCGAAATTATGACTTAAAAATGACTCATTCGCTGATTTTAAAAAGCAAATGGGATGAATAATGAGGGTTAATTGAACTGCAGCCCATCAAAGATCAAGCTATCCGATCCTAGCAAGCTCAATGGCTATAGAAAACGGGGGCTGAACATACTCAACCCAAGGACTTGACGATAGCCTCGGCACAAAGCGTCATCAAGCCGCCGGGGAAGAGTCCCAGCGCCAAAATCAAAAGACCATTGATGCTCAACAACCAGCGTACTTCCCAAGAAGCAGAGACCGTGCTGACGGTCAAAGGTTGATCAAAGTACATGACCTTGATGACGCGAATATAGTAAAAGGCGGCAAGCAGTGACATGATCAATGCAAAAATCACCAAATAGGTGGCGCCGAACATTTGCGAAGCCAGTAGCGCTTGCAAAACAGAAAGTTTGGCGTAAAAACCGACCAAGGGAGGAACGCCAGCAAGAGAGAACAAGCAAATGGCCATGACTGCAGCGTACAAGGGGCTGCGTTGGTTCAAACCAGCGAAGTCAGAGATCTCTTCACTCTCAAACCCCTCTCTGGCCAACAACAACATCACACCAAATGCAGCCAATGTGGTGATGACGTATGTGATCACATAAAACATCGAAGAGCTGTAAGCGTTAGCAGCGTCGGCGCTGCTACCTTGAAAAACCCCACAATACAGGCCAACCAATACAAAGCCCATTTGTGAGATGGTTGAAAAAGCGAGCATCCTCTTTAAATTTGTTTGCGCAATTGCAGCCAAGTTTCCAACGGCCAATGAACAGACACTCAAGATGACCAACATTTGCTGCCAATCTTGTGCCATGGGCAAGAGTGCGCTGACCAAGAGTCTGATCGTCACGGCAAAGGCAGCAAGCTTAGGAGCCCCAGCAACCATCAAGGTCACTGCAGTAGGAGCACCTTGGTAGACATCGGGGACCCACATGTGAAAAGGAACCACACTCAACTTGAACGCCAATGCACACACCACAAAAACCAAGCCAAGCACCAAAACTTGGGGCTGTATTTGTCCAGAGGAAATGCTCTCATACACCCTGCTGATATCGAGTGAGCCTGTGGCACCATACAACATGGACAAACCATAAAGCAAGAAACCACTGGCCAAAGCGCCCAAGACAAAATACTTCATCGCCGCCTCTGTGGCCGCGGCATGATCACGCCTCAAAGCCACCAAGGCATAGCTACAAAGCGTCAACATCTCTAAGCCCAGATAGATCACCAAAAAGTGATTGCCTGAGATCATCACCATCATGCCCAACAGGGCAAAAAGACCTAGGGTGAACAACTCCCCGCCCCTCAACATGCCTCGATCAGCCGCATAAGGGCGACCATAAACAAATGTGGTCAAGACAGCCAGACAAGAAAAAGCCTTTAGCCAATGTCCCATGGGGTCAAAGACCACCATATGAGAAAAACCAAAGCTCACCGAACCTTCTTGGGCCAACACGATCTCCATGACGCTCACGAGCAAAAGCGTCATCACCGTCAGGACAAAGGTGAGCGTTCTTTTCAAAGATTTGACCCCAAGGTCAAGCAAAGAAATGACACAAGTCATGACCAAGAGAACCACTTCAGGACTGATACTGATCCAACTCGAAACGTTGATCATGTTAGTTTTCCGCTCTTAGAAGAATGATTGTTTGAAGATTGTTCATGCTGGGATTTTGCTCACTGAAGCCAATCTGAGCAACTCGTCGACCGAGTTGCCCATGACATCTGTAAAGGGCTTGGGATCCACGCCCATCGCGATCACAGCCGCGGCCAAGAGAAGAAGCATCACGAACTCTCTGGCGTTGATGTCCGTCAACTCGGCCACTTCAGGCTTGGTGACTGGGCCTAAGTAAACCCGCTTGACCATCCAAAGGGTATATGCTGCGCCAAAAACCAAAGCGCTTGCAGCCCCAAGTCCAAGCCATAAATTCTCTTTGATGCTGGCCAAAATGACCATCCACTCACCCACAAAACCAGCAGTACCCGGTAGACCACAATTGGCCATGGAGAACAAAATTGCAAATGCAGCAAACTTAGGCATGGTGTTGATCACACCACCATAAGAGGAAATCTCTCTCGAGTGAACCCGGTCATACAAAACGCCAATGCACAAGAACATAGCGCCCGAAACAAAACCGTGAGCAATCATTTGAACCAGCGCTCCTTCAAGCCCTAAAGGGGTGAAGAGAAAAATACCCAAACTCACAAATCCCATATGAGCCACAGAAGAATAAGCCACTAGTTTCTTCATGTCTTCTTGAACCAAGGCCACCAAACCGACGTAAATCACGGCCACCAAAGACAAACCCAGCATCAATGGCGCCCAAGTGTGTGAAGCATCGGGAAGAATGGGCAGGGAGAATCGAATGAATCCATAGGCTCCCAACTTCAACATGATGGCGGCCAAAATAGCCGATCCACCGGTTGGTGCCTCAACGTGCACATCAGGCAACCAAGTGTGAACCGGCCACATCGGCACCTTGACAGCAAATGCAGCAAAGAAAGCAAAAAACAGCAAGGTTTGAACATGTGCGTCTAAGGGCAACTGGTACCAGCGGGTAAGCTCAAAACTACCACTCGACTGGACATACAAATAGATCAAGGCCACCAACATCAACACCGAGCCCAGCAAGGTGTACAAAAAGAACTTAAAGGCCGCATAAATTTTTCTCGGGCCACCCCAGACACCGATGATCAGGTACATGGGAATCAAGGTCGCCTCAAAAAACACATAAAAAAGCAAAGCATCTAAAGCAGCAAAAACGCCCATCATGAGACCACTCAAGACGAGAAATGCACCCATGTACTGGTTCACGCGTTCCGTGATCACCTCCCATGCAGCGATCACCACGATCAAGGTCATGAAAGCAGTCAACAAAATAAACCAAATAGAGATGCCATCGATCCCTATGTGATAAAACACATTGAAGCGCTCTATCCAAGAAACCTGCTCGACAAATTGCATCTTCGACTGAGAAGGATCGAAACGCAAATAAAGTGGAAGAGTGGCCAGCAAACTGGTGAATGCACCAATAAGCGCCAACCAACGCACGACCTTGGCATGCTGATCGCGCCCCAAAAAAAGCAAGAGCAAACCGAAAATAATCGGTGTCCAGATCGCTATGCTTAACAGTCCCATGTTGTTTAGATTCTCTCTATTTATTTCGTCTTTAACGATTCGATCACAAGCTTGGCTTGATCCAGACAAACCAAGACATCAACAAAAATACGCCAAGTATCATCACCAAAGCGTAGTGGTACAAAAAACCACTTTGCAAAGGACGAATCAAAACCGACAACCGTCCCATCAGTCGCCAAGTGCCATTGACCACCCAACCATCTATGATGCGCTGATCGCCTGTTTTCCAAAGCAACCCGCCCAAAATTCGCGCGCCTCTTGCAAGCACATGCTCATTGAACCAGTCCAAATAGTATTTGTGTTCGAGTATGTTGTGCACCAAGGACAATTGGGTTTTGAACCAAACTGGTATCGCGGTGTTGACCATGTAGAAATAAAAGGCAGAAAAAACGCCAGCAAGAGCCAACCAAAATGGCAAAGATTTCCAAGCCAGTGCACCCATCGCAAATGGACCTTCAAACTTCTCAGCCAATTCGTGCATCACTGGGTGATGCTCATTTTGAATGCGGATGGCGTCCGTCAAGAACTCAGTGAACAAGACCCCCTCAATCGTCAGATATCCAATGAAGACAGAAGGAATGGCCAACAAAATCAAGGGCAATGTCACCACCCAAGGAGACTCGTGGGGCTTTGCATCGTGAGCGTGATCATCATGAGCGTGATGGGCATCTGGGTTTAAGTGGTAACGCTCTTGCCCATGAAAGACCAAGAAATACATTCTGAACGAGTAAAAAGCTGTTACAAAAACACCAGCTAAAACCGCAAAATAGGCAAAGTCCGATCCTGGAAGGTGGCTTTCAGCCACGGCTTCGATGATGCTGTCTTTGGAATAAAAGCCAGCAAAAAAGGGAGTTCCAATCAAAGCCAATGAGCCAAGCAAGGATGTGATCCAGGTAATGGGCATGTATTTTCTAAGCCCACCCATCCATCGAATATCTTGATTGTGGTGCACACCCATGATGACAGAGCCAGCGGCCAAAAACAACAGAGCCTTGAAAAAAGCATGTGTCATCAAGTGGAAAATAGAAACCGGGTAGGCCGATACACCCAGAGCCACTGTCATGTAGCCCAATTGTGACAAGGTCGAATAGGCCACCACTCTTTTGATATCATTTTGAATGATGCCTAAAAAGCCCATGAACAAAGCTGTGATTGACCCAATCACCAATACAAAATTCAAAGCAACATCGCTCATCTCAAAAATCGCCGACAAGCGAGTGACCATAAAGATCCCAGCCGTCACCATGGTTGCCGCATGAATCAAGGCCGAGATCGGCGTGGGGCCTTCCATAGAATCGGGCAACCATACGTGCAGTGGAAACTGTGCGCTTTTACCCATCGCACCGATGAAAAGACAAATGGAGATGACCGTGACCAACAACCAATCGGTACCGGGCAACAGTGTTTGTGAGTGAGCGGCAATTTTGTCAAATATTTCCAAATAATTCAAACTGCCCGTGTAAGCGGCAATCAAACCAATACCCAAAATAAAACCAAAATCACCCACACGATTGACCAAAAAAGCTTTCATGTTGGCAAAAATCGCAGTCGGTTTGTTGAACCAAAAACCAATCAACAAATACGACACCAATCCCACACCTTCCCAGCCAAAAAACAGTTGCAACAAATTGTTGCTCATCACAAGCATCAACATGGCGAAGGTAAACAAAGAGATGTAAGAAAAGAACCGGTTGTACCCATCATCCTCGTCCATGTAGCCCATGGTGTAGATGTGAACCATCAAAGACACAAAGGTCACCACACACATCATCAGCGCAGTGAGTCCATCGATCAAAAAACCCACTTCCATTTTCAGATCACCCACTTGCATCCAAGTGTACAAAGTCTCTTCAAAGCGCACACCATCCACGGCAACGCTTTGCAAGGTCAGCGCCGAGAGAACAAAGGAGATGAGCACACCCAAGATGGTCACACCATGTGAAGCGCGTCGACCAAAAAGATTTCCACCCATGCGCGTGCCCAACACGCCACTGAGGATGGAGCCCACAAGGGGCGCCATGGGAATAAGCGTCAGGGTGGTGAGATTAAGGGTTTGGCTCATGAATTGAATGTTTGTTGGGTTAAATAACTCAATCAACCTTTGAGTGTATTGAGTTCATCAACGTTGATGTTGGAGCGGTTTCTGAACAATAGAACCAAAATAGCCAACCCAATCGCAGACTCCGCCGCAGCGACAGTCAAGATAAAAAATACAAAAACTTGTCCTTGAATGTCATTGAGATAATGAGAAAAGGCAATGAAATTTATGTTCACCGCCAGCAGCATCAATTCAATGGCCATCAACAGAACAATGATGTTTTTGCGATTTAAAAAGATACCTGTGACCGATAGAGCAAACAAAATAGCTCCAAGGGTTAAATAATGCCCAAGTGTCACCGTCATTTTTTAGGCTCCGAATCTTTGTTTTGCCCTTCGGCACCAGAGGCAGGCACCTCATGCACCACGACTTGATCTGCAACAGGCTGCACCGCTTGCATTTTCACGATGGTCAAGCGATCTGAAGAGCGAACACGCACTTGATCCGATGGGTTTTGATATTTGCTATCTTTTCTGTCTCTAAGGGTCAAGGCGATTGCAGCAATGATGGCCACCAACAAAATGACAGCGGCCAACTCGAGTGGGTACAAATAATCTGTGTACAAAGAAATACCCAACACTTGCGTGTTCGAGTATTGAACATCTGTCAGCGTATCAGTGATCAACGGTTGGGCCGGTCGACTTAACCTAAAGCCGCCCATCAGCACAGCTGCCAGCTCGAGAGCAATCACTGAACCAACCGTAGCAGCCAAGGGAAAGTTGCTCCAAAAGCCCCTTCTCATGGCTTCTATGTCAATGTCCAACATCATCACAACAAACAAGAACAACACCATGACAGCACCGACATAAACCAAAACCAATGTGATGGACAAGAACTCCGCTTCAAGCAGCATCCAAATGCCAGAGGCCTGAAAGAAACTCAAGACCAAAAATAAAGCAGCATGCACGGGATTGCTCACCGTGATCACACGAAATGCAGCCACCAAAAGAATGGCCGAAAATACATAGAAAAGCACTGACTGAGGATCCATAGGTTTAAGTGGTTTTTATCTTGTGGTGTGAAGTCAAACTTTGAATCATCGGTACATGGCGTCAGCCGCCTTATTTTTGGCGATTTCGGGCTCATATCGATCGCCTACAGCCAAAAGCATTTCTTTGGTGAAATACAAATCCCCTCTTTTTTCACCGTGGTATTCAAAAATATGTGTCTCAACAATGGAGTCCACCGGACAGCTCTCTTCGCAAAATCCACAAAATATACATTTGGTCAAATCGATATCGTATCTCGTGGTTCTTCTAGAACCGTCGTCTCTCACCTCAGACTCAATCGTGATGGCCATTGCAGGACAGACCGCCTCACACAATTTACAAGCAATGCATCTTTCTTCACCATTTTCATAGCGCCTAAGTGCATGCAATCCTCTAAAGCGAGGACTGGCGGGGGTTTTTTCTTCAGGGAATTGGATGGTGATTTTTCGAGCAAACAGATATTTGCCTGTGAGCGCCATGCCTTTGAACAACTCAAGAAGCAAAAAGCTTGACAAAAAATCTCGCCATGAAAAGGCTGATCGATCGTGATTTAAAGCGAGGGTGGTCATTTAAATTAGCTCCAGACTTATTAGTTCCAGATACTCCAAGATGTTTGCATCCAAAGGCCTACCACGACCAACCATACCAAGGTGATCGGTATAAATATCTTCCACCCCAAACGCATGATTTGATCGTATCTAAATCTTGGAAAAGTTGCCCTTACCCAGAGAAACATGGTCACAACCACAAAGGTCTTTAAACCCATCCATATCCAACCAGGTACCCATGTCAAGAGTTCGCTCTGAATGGGAGGCAACCACCCGCCAAGAAACATGATCACTGACATGGATGAAACCAAAATCATGTTGGCATATTCAGCCAAAAAGAACATGGCAAAGGACATGCCTGAATACTCGATCATGTGACCTGCAACAATCTCCGACTCACCTTCAACCACATCAAAGGGGTGGCGGTTCGTCTCAGCCAAACCAGCGATGAAATACACCACAAAAATCGGTAACAAGGGCAACCAGTTCCAAGACAAAAAGCTCAAACCCATGGAGGCAAACATGCCCTTGTTTTGCCCAAGCACAATCTCAGACATGTTCAACGAGCCGGTCACCATCAAGACCACCACCAAACAAAATCCCATCGCAATTTCATAACTCACCATTTGCGCCGAAGCCCTCATGGCACCTAAGAATGCGTACTTGGAATTAGACGCCCAGCCGGCGATGATCACACCGTAGACCTCCAAGGATGTGATCGCCATCAAAAACAACAATCCCGCATTGACATTGGCAAGAGCCACATCAGGGCCAAAGGGAACCACAGCCCAAGCAGCCAAGGAAGGCATGATGGTCATGATGGGGCCCAACAAGAACAAGCCTTTATGGGCTTGTGTTGGCATGATGATCTCTTTGGTCAACAGCTTTAAAGCGTCAGCGATAGGTTGCAATAAACCAAAAGGCCCAGTTCGATTGGGTCCAAGACGAATCTGAGTAAAACCAATCGCCTTTCTTTCCCAAAGGGTCAAATACGCAACGCACAGCATCAATGGGATCAATAAAGCAACAATTTTCAACAAATTCCACACAATGGGCCAAGCGATTTGACTCCACCAGGGCACAGGGAATAAATCCAACCCAAAATGAAACAGTGCATCCACCATGGTCTTATCTCCCCATCCTAGCGTCAGCAGTCATCTGCAAGGACGAGGATCGTCTGACCAAACCATCAAGTTGATAACTGGGGCTGACACATGGCTCCAAATCGCTGACGGTCAAATCAATGACCGCTTGGGTCTTGTTGGATAAAACGCTTGAAATGTTGGGCAAACTGGATTGCATTTTGGCCCTCAACTCTTCTACCGTTTCGTAGTCAAAGCCTGGCACATCCAAGACATTGGCCAACACACGCAGCACTTTCCAAGCAGGCCTGGCTTCTGCCTTGGGCTTGACCACGGCATAGAAAGTTTGTGCAAGTCCTTCAGTGTTGATGAACGTTCCAGGCGTTTCACTAAAAGGCGCAATTGGCAACAGCACATCACTGAACTCTAAATTGGTCTTGAAGGGCGATAGGCTCACGACCAAGTCCATTTGGTTCAACGCTTCAATGGCCTGCTTGGGGTTAGCGCAGTCAAATTGCGGCTCCACATTCACCAGCATGGCAGCCTTTAAAGCCCCAGGCAAGAGCATTTGTTGCGAGTTCAAACCTAAAGTATTCAATGCCGGTCTAGCCCCAACGTATTGGGCACCCACCGTATTAGCACTCTCGCCAAGGAAACCAAAAGTGCAGCCCGTATGGTCCGCAATCCAATTGACCATGGCCAACAAACTGCTTGCATGGGGGTGATGCGCAAAAGCGTTTCCAAGCAAAATACATTTATTGCCCTGGACATCGGTTAATGATTTCGCAATTTTGGCGATCAAAACATCATCACCCTGACCCTCAGCCACAAAGGATTTCAATTCGTTTGGCAAAGTGGCATGCGTCAATTGAGCAACTTGCACACACAGCATGGCCAATGCACGCGTCCATTCTTTGCTAGGCACGTTCAAGGCCTCTTGAACGCTCATTGCCCAATCAGGCTTAAAGGCATTGATGCTCAAGACTTGAGCGCCCACCTTACAGGCCTGTCGAATGCGCTGTGCCAAAAGGGGTTGCTCTTTGCGAATGTTGGATCCAATGACCAACACACGTTGCATTTGAGCCAAAGAAGCAATGGATGTTCCCAACCAATGCACATGTCCTTCATGGTGAAAATCAGCGGCTCTGAGTCTGGCGTCTACGTTTTGGCTGCCAAAAGCTCGGGTGAGCTCGCCTGCCAAATACAACTCTTCAAGTGTACTAGAAGGACCAATCAATGTCCCAATCGATTGAGCACCATGTGTGGCCTTGATGTCCTTCAGACCGTGCGAGATGAAATCAAGGGCTGTTTGCCAATCCACCTCACTCCATACACCGGCTTGCTTGATCATGGGTGACTTCAATCGATCAGAAGAATTCAAAGCCTCATAAGAAAAACGGTCTCTATCGGCTATCCAACACTCGTTGATGGCTTCATTTTCCAAGGGAACCACTCTGAGCACTTGATGGTTTTTGACCTGCATGACCAAATTGGTACCTGTTGCATCGTGAGGACTGATCGATTTACGACGACTCAGCTCCCAAGTTCTGGCCTGGTACCTGAACGGTTTACTGGTCAATGCTCCAACTGGACAAATATCAATCATGTTGCCAGACAACTCAGAATCAACCGTTGTTCCAAGAAAACTTTCAATCTCAGAATGCTCTCCACGGTGAGTCATGCCAAGCTCCATGACACCCGCAATTTCTTGCCCAAAACGAACACAACGCGTGCAATGAATGCAACGGCTCATCTCCTGCATGCTGATCAGTGGACCCACGTCCTTGTGAAACACCACGCGTTTTTCTTCCTGGTACCTGGAAGCCGAACCACCATAGCCGACCGCCAGATCTTGCAGTTGACATTCACCGCCTTGGTCACAGATTGGACAATCCAAAGGGTGGTTGATCAGCAAAAACTCCATCACAGACTTCTGAGCCTTGGAGGCCTTATCGGACTGAGTTCTGACCACCATGCCCTGAGTCACAGGTGTCGCGCAAGCAGGCATGGGTTTAGGGGCCTTCTCAACATCGACCAAACACATGCGACAGTTTGCTGCAATGCTTAACTTTTTATGGTAACAAAAGTGAGGGATGAACGTGCCCGCTTTTTCAGCAGCATGCATCACCATGCTACCTTCTAGCACTTCAATCTTTTTACCGTCAAGTTCAATTTCTACCATGATGTGTTCTTTGCCTTATAGGGTGGAATGAACGACACAACATTGGTGTTCAATATGGTGTTCAAACTCAGAACGAAAATGTTTGAGCATGCCTCTCACGGGCATCGCCGCCGCATCACCCAAAGCGCAAATGGTTCGCCCCATGATGTTTTCTGCCACGTTGTCCAACATCTCCAGATCGCTTTGCCGACCTTTCCCGTTTTCAATCCGATCGACCACCCGCCAAAGCCAACCCGTGCCCTCACGGCAAGGTGTACATTGACCACAAGACTCATGCATGTAAAAGTAACTTAGACGTTTCAAACTGTTCACCATACAACGTGTGTCGTCCATCACAATCACTGCGCCAGAACCCAACATGGAACCAGCTTTGGCAATGGAGTCGTAGTCCATGGTGATTTCCATTGCTATGGATGCGGGCAAAACGGGCGCAGATGAACCCCCTGGAATAACCGCCTTCAAAGCCCGTCCACCTCGAACCCCACCTGCAAGTTCAAGCAGTTTTGAAAATGGAGTCCCCATTGGTATTTCATAATTACCAGGGCGCTCAACATCGCCACTGATAGAGAAAATCTTTGTCCCACCATTGTTGGGCTTTCCACAAGCCAAATAAGCAGGTCCCCCATTTCTGATGATCCATGGAACCGCAGCAAAGGTTTCAGTGTTGTTGATCGTTGTGGGTTTTCCATAAAGGCCAAAGCTAGCAGGAAAAGGCGGCTTGAACCTTGGTTGTCCTTTTTTGCCCTCCAAGGACTCAAGCAAAGCCGTCTCTTCACCACAGATGTATGCGCCAAAACCGTGTGTTGCATGCAATTGAAAGGAAAAGGTGCTTCCTAAAATATGTTGTCCCAAATAGCCATGCGCTCTGGCCTCTTCAAGCGCTGCTTCAAAACGCTCATAAGACTGAAAAATTTCACCATGAATGTAGTTGTAGCCAACCGTGATGCCCATGGCATAAGCGGCAATGGCCATGCCTTCAATCACAATGTGCGGATTGAACTCAAGGATGTCCCTGTCTTTGCAGGTTCCAGGTTCGCCCTCATCTGAATTGCAAACCAAATACTTTTGGCCCGGGAACTGACGTGGCATAAAGCTCCACTTGAGTCCCGTGGGGAAACCCGCTCCACCACGCCCCCTTAAGCCCGACTCTTTGACGGTTGCAATCACCTGGTCTTGCGTCATGGGCTCTGAACCGTCCAAGCCCAATACTTTTCTCAGGGCTTGATAGCCACCACGGGCCTCGTACTCTTTGATCGACCAATTTTGACCATTCAAACCCGCATAGATTTGTGGGTTGATGTGTCTATCGTGAAAACAGGTCTCTTGACCTGTGGCCTGAAAAGATTTGAGCAACGACTCCAAACTCATGACTGGGCCTCTAGTTTTAAACCTTCAATAAGGCGATCAATTTTGTCGCGCTCCATGAAACTGCACATGTTCACGTCATTGACCAGCAGCACTGGCGCATCGGCACATGCACCCATGCATTCGGCTGGCTGCAAAGTGATCAGGCCATCCTGGGTGGTTTGACCCGGTTCTATCGACAACTTTTGGCACAAATGCATCAACGCCTCTTGACCGCCTCTTAGCTGGCAAGGCAAGTTGGTGCACACATTGATCTTGAACCGCCCTACTGGGGAGGTGTTGTACATGTTGTAAAAGGTCGTGATCTCATGCACTGCAATGGCAGGCATGCCCAAATAGTCAGCCAAGGCCGACTCTGTTGGGGCGCTGATGTAACCAAACGCCTGCTGAACATGCGTCAAACAGGCCATGACTGCAGACTGTCTTTGATCAGCAGGATATTTTGCCGTTTCCCGGTCAAAGGCGCTGATCAACTCTGAGCTGAACACGAAACTGTCTTGTGATGCGCTCATCGATCAATCTCTCCAAAAACAATGTCCATTGTGCCGATGATGGCAACTGCATCTGCAATCATGTGACCACGTGCCATCTCGTCCATGGCCGCCAAGTGAGCAAACCCAGGCGCACGAATTTTTAATCGATACGGCTTGTTCGCCCCATCACTGATCAAGTAAATTCCAAACTCACCCTTTGGATGTTCAACCGCAGCATAGGCCTCACCCTCGGGCACATGAAAGCCTTCAGTGAACAGTTTAAAGTGATGGATCAATTCCTCCATGCTCGACTTCATGGCCACTCGGCTAGGAGGAGCCACTTTGTGGTTGTCCGTGATCACAGGGCCAGGATTGGCCTTTAGCCATTGAATGCATTGCTGAATGATCTTGTTGGATTGACGCATTTCTTCAACACGAACCAAGTAACGGTCATAACAATCGCCAGTTTTACCGATAGGAATATCAAAATCCATCTGGCCATAGACATCGTAGGGCTGTTGCTTTCTCAAGTCCCATGCAATGCCTGAGCCACGCAACATGGCACCAGTAAAACCTAAATTCTTAGCTCTCTCAGGAGAGACCACACCGACGCCAACCGTTCTTTGCTTCCAAATTCTATTGTCGGTAAGTAAGGTCTCATACTCATCCACCAACTTAGGAAAGCGGTTGGTAAAGTCTTCGATGAAATCAAGCAAGGAGCCTTGCCTGTTCTCGTTCAACCTTGCAATGGTCTTTGCATTTTTGATTTTACTGGCTTGGTACTGCGGCATGGCGGCAGGCAAATCTCTGTACACCCCACCTGGCCTGAAGTAGGCTGCGTGCATGCGAGCCCCCGACACTGCCTCGTACATGTCAAAGAGGTCTTCTCT
>CAIMNS010000129.1 GCA_903842945.1 uncultured Burkholderiales bacterium | reverse complement strand
TGGGATTTACGTTCTCCATTGACGGCGAAAGCCTCTGGCGCATCTCCGAAGGCCAAAGAACTGATAGGTGGTGAGTTCGATAGATCCATGGTGGCTTTAGGCAGCAACAATGAAATGCTTCTGAAGAGGGCCGTTACCCCACAGATCACCCCTGTGTATGGAACAAATTTTAGATCCACGCCTGTTTTCTTCGTACAAGATGATCACGATTATTTTGACAACGACGATGCCTATGACGAGATCATCACCTTTCCGCCCGACTTCTTTATGAAGCAGATGGCTCGAGCAACTCAGTCTATGTACTATCCGGAATTCCTTGCCGACAGCACCAGGCCCCTAGGCCTACCCGGTTCGGCTATTTTGGGGCGGGACCAAGGTGTGAGTGAAAGCTTTGGAACGCTTCGCTATGGAAAGCTTTTGGAAATTCTTCTCTACAGTGTGAGACCCACGATGAGCATGGCCGGTCCAAGTGCGGTCTTCGTTGAGGACACCGTTGAGACGTGGCTCAAGGATCGGATGTCAAACTCTCATGCCGCCCACGTCGTTCATGCCCCTTCGAACCCGCAAGGCTGGACAGCGGGCAAATGGGGTGAGTGGTACCCAGATGTTTTGGATAAAAACGGGAAATTAAGTTTGGACATCAAAAAGCCGTACTGGCAAAGGGGATGGTTGTCACAACATGACCGTCTCTTGGCGGCCATGTCAAAGATGGATCACAAGTTGCCCTTGTCCATGAGTGGGGATCTTCACGCGCTGGGCTTGGGCCGTATCTCTAAGAGCGGTGAGACAGATTTATCAAGCAACCCGGTGATCTCTGTTTTGACCGGGCCCATAGGGACTCGCCCCGGAGGGTGGCCTTCAGGTGCTAGAAAAATCGGCGCTCAACCCTCTCTTCATTTGACCATGGAGGAGATGATCAAGCCCATTGAAAACCATGGTTTCACCCTTGCCGAGTTCACTGAAGATGCGGTTGAAATCAAGCTCTTCAAATGGGACAGGAACTCGCAATCGGTGGACGACATTGAGACCCTTCAGCCCTTTCATACGCAAAAATTTCTAAGAACCTAAACACTGTAAGGCCCTCTCCAGCGATCTAAAATTTCATCAAGTCTTTGGCAACCACAACTTCGCCCTTGTAGAATTTTGAGGCCTCAACTTTGAACCTTTCATAGGTATCGTTTGGGTCTGATGAGGGCAGCAGGTGGCTCAAGATCAAGAGCTTGACGCCCGCGCGCTGGGCCAGTTCACCCACTTGTTTAGGGGTCATGTGTTCTTCAACCATGTGTTTGATCCAAGATGTTTTTTCATCTTGGGTTTTCATTTGCCAAGTACCATTTTTTTCCTGTAGGGCGATGACATCTTCCACTTGACCGACCTCGGCCACCAAAATGTCACACCCCTTGGCCAATTTCTCAACGTTGGCGCTCGGTCCTGTGTCGCCAGTGAACACCACGCACTTGTCTTTGCTCTCAAACCGGTAGGCGAAAGATTGATGGCGCTTGGCATCTTCAGCTGAAAACTGGTAGTGGCTATTTTGAGTCGCGGTGACCTTGATGTTGGCATCTTGAAAAATGACCCCTTCCTTGACATCGTTGCCTTTAAAGACCGTTGCAAGTGGGACATTTTTTCCTTCAGAAATTCCACGAATTTCTGCTTCGATCGACATGTATTGAATCGCACCTTTGACCGTGGCCTCAGTTCCCATGGGACCATAAACATTCAGTGCAGTTCGCCTTGAGTATTGCCATGAGGTGTCTAAAAATGTGGCCAATCCAGCCATGTGATCGTTGTGCAGATGGGTGATGAAAATTTGATTGACTTTGGTAAAATTGAGACCCGCTTGCGCCACTCTTCTGGTCATCCCGTCTCCTGCATCAATCAGATAAGGTTGACCATTGACGACAAATGCGTGAGAGGTTTGTGCTCTGTGTGCTCGGGGCAAAGGACCGCCCCCAGTGCCCAGCATGATCAAGGTGCTTGGACTGCCTGGGCTGCTTTGTGCTTGGCAAACCAAGCTGCCGAGCACCAAAGCAGAGAAGAGGATTGATTTTAAAATTTTCATGGTTTCTCCGTTCGCGTGATCGATCCCATTTTGATGGGTCAAGGGGTTCATAGAAAGCTAGTATAAGATCACTTCATCAAGATCTTGCATTGAAGTGGATGATCGTGATTCATGGACACGATGGGCTTCAGCGTAAACCCCTAGTTGCTCTTGGCTCAAGGGTGAAGCGATGATTTTCAACTTATAGTCAAGGGATGATGATGAGTGAATGTGTATGAGCCTGGTGATGGTGATGGTGTTGGGTATCTTGATTGGCGCCATCATGGGGCTTACTGGTGCAGGTGGTGGGATTTTGGCTGTTCCAGTCCTGGTGGCAGGTATGCACTGGAGCATGCAAGAGGCTGCTCCAGTGGCTTTGATCGCGGTCGCCTCAGGCGCGGCAGTCGGTGCACTGGACGGCTTTAGGCACGGCTTGGTCAGGTACAAGGCCGCTATGCTGATGGCCCTTTGTGGCCTTCCCATGGCCCATGTAGGACAAAAATGGGCTCAAGTCCTGCCTCAGTTTGTTTTGATGGGCGTGTTTTCATTGATCATGATCGTCGTTTCATGGCGCTTTTACAAATCATCCAAGCAAACACAAGTTGCTTTTGAAGAGGAGGCCTTAAGGCTTGCTTTCATCCATTCTGAGACGGGTAAATTCATTTGGACGCCTGTTGCCGCGTGTGTCCTTGCTGCCATTGGAGTGTTAACGGGTCTCATGACGGGCTTGCTCGGCGTAGGTGGGGGATTTTTGATCGTACCCCTGATGAGACGTTTTACCCACCTGGCCATCCCCGGAATTGTTGCAACGTCCCTCTTTGTCATTACACTGGTTGGCACTGGAGGTGTGATCAATGCCTTGCTGCTCGGCGCACAACTTCCAGTGACCGAGACCCTTGGTTTTGTGGCTTCAATGATCACGGGCATGCTGCTTGGGCGTCAACTGTCCCATCGGCTAGAAGCTTGGCAAGTGCAACTTGGTTTTTCTGCTTTGTTGCTGTGTGTATCGGTTTATATGCTCGTTCAAGCATCTACAAATTACTTGTCATGAGCGTTCAAACGGGTGTTCAATCCTCGGTGAAAAAAAACTTAAAAAGTTCTTGTCAGAGCAGTTTCAAATTTAAAAAAGGAATCAAAACATGACTGATTTATTCAAAGAAAAATCCACAAATTGGGATGCCAATGAGATGAGGAAAAAGATGTCTCAAGCCATTGGAGCCGCCATTTTGGACAATGTGCCATTGAACGATCAGATGACGGTCATGGATTTTGGAGCAGGTACTGGCTTGATCAGTTCTCAAGTGGCACCTTTTGTGAAAAAAATTACCGCAGTGGATGTCTCCGAGTCCATGTTAGAGAAGTTGATGTCAAAACCAGACTTGCAAGGCAAGGTGGAGATTCTTTGTCAAGACATCACGGCCCATCCCATGGGCGTTGAACATGATCTGATCATGAGTGCAATGGCCATGCACCATGTTGAAGACACCAACAACATGGTTCAAAAATTTGCCGAGCATCTCAAACCTGGTGGTCATATTGCTTTGGCAGACTTGGACACCGAGGATGGCGGTTTTCATGCCACGCCCACAGAGGGAGTTTTTCATCTGGGGTTTGATCGCGATGAGTTTGCCTCCAAACTCAAAGAGTTTGGTTTTAGGGACATCAGGTTTGTAACGGCCCATGTTGCAGAGCGCAAAAATGGCGCTTACCCCATTTTCTTGGCCTTGGGAACAAAAACCAATGCCTGAGACGTTCTTCCTCAGAAGTCATGGATGCCTTGGGTCAATGCGACCTCTTGGGCATGCTCAGTTGATGCCGCCTTGAATTCTTTTTAGATCCTTTAAACTTTGACTGAAAAATCTATGTTGACTTTGTATGAATTTGGAAATTCAGTGTGCTGCCAAAAAGTACGCTTGACCTTGAGCTTGAAGAACCTTGAGTGGCAATCTGTTCAGGTCAATCTTTTTAAAAGTGAACAATACGAAGAAAAATATTTGAAATTAAACCCCAAAGGGGTTGTACCAACCTTGGTGCACGATAACCGCTCTGTTGTCGAGTCGACGTTGATCTGTGAATACTTGGACGATATCTATCCGACGCCAAAGCTCACGCCCCAAGACCCTTACTTGAAGTCTCAAATGCGTATTTGGAGCAAATTGGTCGATGAAGGCTTGCATGAGGGGATTTCAGAGATCAGTTTTTCTGCGATGTTCAGAGAAAAGATGAAGAACATGACGCCTGCTGAAAGAGAGGTCAGGCTCAGAAATGTAGGTGATCAAAAGAGGTACGACCGTTTTCAATCCACCTTTGAGAAAGGCGTGGAGTCCCCCTTTGTTGGCTACGCCATTCAGGCCTATGACAGGGCCTTTGTTTTGCTAGAGTCCGCTTTGAGCCATGATCAACCTTGGATATTGGGCCAGGAGTTGACCCTGGCGGATGTGAATTTGATCCCTTATGTGGCTCGCCTGCATTTTCTAGACTTGTTGAATGTGTGGTTGGAAGACCAAGCTCACATCAAAAAATGGTGGACTCGAGTTCAAGGACTGCCACAATTTCATCAAAGTATTTTGCAGCCCATGAAGGCCATTGAAATTCAAGAGATGCAGCACTACGGACAGTTGATTGCCCCTCAAATAAAAGCTCGCCTTGAAGCGTTCAGAACTGGGGTGAAGTTTTAACTTATTAAAAAAAATCATATTTTCTGATTCAATTCAAACTTTTATAAGGGTTTGTATCTAGCCATTTGTTACGTTCGTTTGATGTTAAAGCGTATTTCCTATACTATCTATATGCATTCAAAGCATATCTATTGATTTCTAGGAATTAATACCTAAAACTAAAAAGGAGACGACATGACCATAGACGCTCATGCAGAAGACGCTGAGGCGCATGATCAGGCAAGCTTTTTATCAAAGCAAAGAATCATCGCCAATCCTGGATTCAACCGCTGGCTGGTGCCGCCCGCCGCCTTGGCCATTCACTTGTGCATTGGCATGGCTTACGGCTTTTCTGTTTTTTGGTTGCCATTGTCAAAAGCTTTGGGCATCAAGGAGGCCATCAAATGCGGCCCTGAAATTGGTTTCTTTCAAGAGCTGTTCGTGACCAACTGCGATTGGAAGATCTCAACCTTAGGCTGGATGTACACACTTTTCTTTGTGTTGCTGGGCTCCTCTGCTGCTTTGTGGGGTGGGTGGCTTGAGCGTGTTGGCCCTCGCAAGGCTGGTGTGGTCAGTGCCTTTTGCTGGTGTGGCGGAATGTTGATCTCCGCACTGGGTGTGCACCTGCATCAGTTCTGGCTCATGTTGCTGGGCTCTGGGGTGATTGGGGGCATCGGGCTTGGGCTTGGCTACATCTCGCCGGTCAGCACCTTGATCAAGTGGTTCCCAGACCGACGGGGCATGGCCACGGGCATGGCCATCATGGGCTTTGGTGGTGGAGCGATGATTGGCTCGCCCTTGGCCGCTGAGTTGATGAAGACCTTTGCGAGCGACACCGATGTTGGCGTGACTCAGACCTTCATCTCGATGGCCATAGCCTATTTTGTTTTCATGATAGGAGGTGCATTGTCCTACCGTGTGCCAGCCACAGGCTGGAAGCCCAACAATTGGACCCCTCCTTTGGCACAAAGCTCCAATGCCATGATCACCCAAGGTCACGTGCATGTCAGCAAAGTATGGGGTATTCCTCAGTTCTGGTTGGTGTGGATGGTGCTTTGCATGAACGTCTCGGCAGGCATAGGTGTGATTGGCATGGCCAGTCCCATGCTTCAAGAGGTGTTTGGTGGAGCCTTGATGGGCCTCGACGTAAAATTTGGCGAACTCGACAAAGCGCAGTTGACGGCCATTGCTGGTGTCGCGGCGGGCTTCACTGCACTGCTCAGCTTGTTCAACATTGGTGGGCGTTTTGTGTGGGCCAGCTTTTCAGACAAACTCGGCCGCAAGATGACGTATGTCGTCTTTTTTGTGCTGGGCGGACTGTTGTATGCAAGCATTCCTGCAAGTGCGGGTTCTGGCAACAAGCTCTTGTTCGTGTCGGCTTTTTGCATTATTTTAAGCATGTACGGTGGAGGCTTTGCGACGGTACCCGCTTACTTGGCCGATTTGTTTGGTACGCAAATGGTTGGCGCGATCCATGGTCGCTTGTTGACAGCATGGGCCACAGCCGGGATTTTGGGGCCAGTGGTGGTGAACTACATGCGTGACTATCAATTGAGCTTGGGCATTCCACGTGAGCAGGTCTACAACCAGACCATGTACATTTTGGTCGGGATGTTGGTCATTGGCTTGATCTGTAACTTGTTGGTTCAACCCGTGGATCGCAAGTACTTCATGACTGACGCAGAGTTGGCTCAAGAGAAAAAACTCGCGCATGAGCGTGCTGCTGCCTCTGAGCTTGGTAGCAGTGACGAGGCCTTTCATCAAAACAAAGCTCAATGGGTGTGGCTGGCCTGGGCCGCTGTGGGTGTTCCCTTGGCTTGGGGTGTCTATCGCACGGGTCTAAGCGTCGGTAAGTTTTTTAACTAAGTGTGCAAAGGGGTGGCTAACTTGCGACCCCTTGAGCCTTAGCTTTCATCACCTGTCCTCAAACTTAGCTTTCGCGCCTCCATCATGAACATCACATCTGATCAACTTGTTTTAATCCATGAGTTGATTGAGTCTCACCAGAGCATGAAAGGGGCTTTGTTGCCCCTCTTGCATGCGATTCAGGACCACATCGGTCATGTCCCTCCTGAATCGGTGAGTGCCATTGCAGAGGGTTTGAACTTGTCAAGAGCTGAAGTGCATGGCGTGATCAGCTACTATCATTTCTTCAAAACACAGCCAGCGGGGAAACACACCTTGCAAGTGTGTCGAGCTGAGTCTTGTCAAGCCTGCGGAGCAGAGGACTTGATGGTGCTTGCAGAAAACATCTTGGGGTGCAAGACCAACGCCACAAGCTCAAACGGCGCAGTCACTTTAGAGGCAGCTTACTGCTTAGGCCTTTGTGCCTCTTCTCCAGCCATTCAGCTCGATGACCGATTGTTCGCCCGTGTGTCTGCTCAAAAGTTAAAGGACATCTTGAACCAATTGGAGGCAAGCCCATGAGTGCCATCAAGGTTTTTGTGCCCCGTGACAGCGCTGCACTGGCCGTAGGTGCAGATGAGGTTGCTGCGGAAGTAGAAAAGCAAGCCAAGTCACGTGGCTTGGCTGTTCAGATCGTTCGAAACAGCTCTCGTGGCCTTTTTTGGTTGGAAACACTGCTTGAGGTGGAGACATCTCGTGGCCGAGTTGCTTACGGGCCCGTTGAAAAAGAAGATGTCTCGTCTCTCTTAGACGCCGGTATGCTCAAGGGTGAGGCGCATCCACTCTGTCATGGCATCACTGAAAAAATACCTTACCTTGCAAAGCAAGAACGCCTGACGTTTGCCCGAATGGGGGTCACCGATCCTTTGTCATTGGTGGATTACGAAGCTCACTCAGGTTGGGCAGGGTTAAAGCGCGCCTTGTCCATGGAGGGTGCGGCCATTGTTCAAGAGGTCACTGACGCTGGTTTGCGTGGTCGCGGAGGTGCAGCGTTTCCAGCTGGCATCAAATGGCGCACCGTCTTGAATGCACCGGGCCACTCAAAGTACATCGTTTGCAATGCAGACGAGGGGGACTCGGGTACGTTTTCAGATCGCATGACGATGGAAGGCGACCCCTTCATGTTGATTGAGGGGATGGTCATCGCAGGCCTCGCCGTCGGTGCTGATGAAGGCTATATCTACATCCGTTCTGAGTATCCACGAGCTGTTGCCGTGATGAACGAGGCCATCCAACTTGCTACCAAGGCTGGGTACTTAGGTCCAAGCATTTGTGGGACGAGCCATGCGTTCACGTTGACCGTGAGAAAAGCCGCTGGCTCCTACGTTTGCGGCGAAGAAACAGCCCTTCTTGAGAGCCTTGAAGGCAAACGCGGTATTGTGCGTGCCAAACCACCCTTGCCTGCGGTGGAGGGTTTGTTTGGCCTTCCCACTGTCATTAACAATGTGATCACGCTCGCCACAGTCCCCTTGATCTTGGCCAAGGGAGCCTCTTTCTACCGTGACTTTGGTGTGGGCCGCTCCCACGGCACCTTGCCATTTCAAATCGCTGGGAACATCAAACAGGGTGGATTGGTTGAAAAAGCCTTTGGCGTCACCTTGCGTGAGCTTTTGTACGATTTTGGGGGCGGCAGCCGAAGCGCTCGCCCGATCAAAGCGGTACAAGTAGGTGGACCACTCGGCGCCTATGTGCCAGAATCGCAATGGGACGTGCCCCTGGATTACGAGGCCTACGCCGCAATCGGTGCGGTGGTTGGGCATGGTGGCCTTGTGGTTCACGATGACACAGCAGACATGTCTCAACTGGCGCGTTATGCCATGGAGTTCTGTGCGCTAGAGAGTTGCGGTAAATGCACACCCTGTCGAATTGGTTCAACTCGCGGGGTCGAGGTGATTGATCGCATCACCTCGAACCAGAACAAGGAACAACAAGTGCATCTGTTGCGTGACTTGTGCAGCACCATGCTCAGTGGCAGTTTGTGTGCCATGGGTGGCATGACGCCTTACCCGGTGTTGTCAGCCTTGAATCACTATCCTCAGGATTTTGGTATCCAAGCACTTGAACAAGAGAAATCTTAAGGAGGCGAGATGTTAAATCCATTCAAACAAGACATTGATCACGGGACCCCAGCTAGAGAGTCCTTGGAATGGGTCGACTTGACGATCGACGGTTATCAAGTTTCAGTGCCTCAGGGAACGTCTTTGATGCGTGCAGCAGTCGATGTAGGAATTCAAGTGCCCAAGCTGTGTGCCACCGATAGTTTGGAGCCTTTTGGCTCATGCCGTCTTTGCTTGGTGGAGATCGATGGTCGAAAAGGCACGCCTGCCTCATGCACAACCCCTGCTGAAGCGGGCATGGTGGTGCACACGCAAACACCTCGATTGCAAGAGTTGCGCAAAGGTGTGATGGAGCTGTACATCAGTGACCATCCCTTGGATTGTTTGACCTGCAGTGCCAATGGCAACTGTGAATTGCAAACCCAAGCGGGTGTGGTGGGATTGCGCAATGTGCGTTATGGCGTGGGAGCCCAAGCGGGCGCTCACCATTGTGACCTAGAAAAGGACGAGTCCAATCCCTATTTCACCTACGATCCCAGCAAGTGCATCGTTTGCAACCGCTGCGTCAGGGCCTGTGAAGAAACGCAAGGTACCTTTGCGCTGACCATTTCTGGGCGTGGCTTTGAGAGCCGTGTGTCAGCCGGTCAAGACCAAAGCTTCATGGAGAGTGACTGTGTTTCTTGTGGTGCCTGTGTTGAAGCTTGTCCGACGGCCACTTTGCAAGAAAAATCGATCATCGAGCTGGGTCAACCCGAGCACAGCATCATCACAACGTGTGCCTACTGTGGGGTAGGTTGCGGCTTCAAAGCCGAAATGAAGGGCAACACCGTTGTTCGAATGGTGCCATGGAAAGAGGGCAAGGCCAATGAGGGACATTCTTGTGTAAAAGGGCGCTTTGCTTGGGGTTACGCGACCCATCAAGACCGCATCACCACACCCATGATTCGTGACAAGATCAGCGATCCTTGGAAGATTGTGAGTTGGGAGGAGGCGTTCAGTTATGCAGCCAGTCGCATCAAGAAGATCCAAGTCGAGCATGGCATAGATTCTGTTGGTGGCATCACCTCGTCTCGCTGCACGAACGAAGAAACCTATTTGGTCCAAAAACTGGTTCGTGCTGCTTTTGGAAACAACAACGTCGACACCTGTGCCCGCGTTTGTCATTCACCGACGGGCTATGGTTTAGGACAAACCATGGGCACCTCTGCAGGAACACAAACTTTTAAGTCCGTTCAACATGCAGATGTCATCATGGTCATTGGCGCCAACCCCACGGACGCACACCCCGTCTTTGCCTCTCGCATGAAACGCCGCCTTCGCAAGGGCGCTCAATTGATTGTGATGGACCCGCGCAAAATAGATTTGGTGAATTCTGTTCACGTGAAGGCTGACCATCACCTTGCGCTGAAACCTGGCACGAATGTCGCCATCATCACCGCTTTGGCGCATGTCGTTGTGACCGAAGGTTTGATCGCCGACGCCTATGTCAAAGAGCGTTGCGAAGACCAAAGTTTCAAGGACTGGAGCGAGTTTGTCTCAAAAGTTGAAAACTCACCCGAAGCGTTTGAAGCGATCACAGGCGTGCCTGCGGGAGAAGTTCGTGCGGCGGCTCGTTTGTATGCAAGTGGCCCCAATTCAGCCATTTACTATGGTCTAGGCGTCACGGAGCATGCCCAAGGCTCCACCATGGTTCTAGGTATTGCCAATTTGGCCATGGCTTGCGGGATGGTCGGTCGAGAAGGTGTTGGCATCAGTCCCTTGCGTGGTCAAAACAATGTGCAAGGAAGCTGTGACATGGGGAGCTTTCCCCATGAGTTGCCCGGATACCGTCATATCTCGGACACGACAACTCGCACGCTCTTTGAAGATGCTTGGGGCGTGACCCTGAGTCCTGAGCCGGGTCTTCGAATTCCCAACATGTTTGAAGCGGCTTTGGATGGAAGCTTCAAGGGCTTGTATTGCCAAGGCGAGGACATTGTCCAATCAGACCCCAATACACAGCACGTTGAGGCCGCCTTGTCTGCCATGGATTGCATTGTGGTCCAGGACATCTTCCTCAATGAAACGGCTAAATTTGCGCACGTGTTCCTACCAGGCAGCTCATTTTTAGAAAAGGACGGTACCTTCACCAACGCTGAGCGTCGTATTTCAAGGGTGAGCCAAGTGATGCCTCCCCAAGCTGGCTTGGCAGATTGGGAGGTGACTTTGAAGTTCGCCCATGCACTGGGCTACAAGATGCATTACGATCACCCCGAGCAAATCATGCAGGAAATCGCCGACTTGACCCCGAGCTTTCAAGGTGTCAGTTATGAGAAGATTGAACGCTTGGGCAGCTTGCAGTGGCCTTGTAACGAAGAGACGCAAGAGGGCGGAACACCCACCATGCACATTGACCATTTTGTGCGGGGCAAGGGAAGGTTCTTCAACACCCAGTACATCGCAAGCGATGAAAAGGTGACGCAAAAGTTTCCTTTGTTGCTCACCACGGGGAGAATCTTGTCTCAATACAACGTGGGTGCGCAAACTCGTCGCACAGCCAACAACGTCTGGCACAGCGAAGATCGATTGGAGATCCATGCTCATGATGCACTAGAGCGCGGCATCAAGCACATGGATTGGGTAGGCATCGAGAGTCGTGCAGGACGGACTGTGTTGCGTGCAGAGGTGAGTGATCGCATGCAGCCTGGCGTGGTGTACACGACCTTTCACTTCCCCGAGTCTGGTGCCAATGTGATCACGACCGACAGCTCTGATTGGGCGACCAATTGCCCCGAATACAAGGTCACGGCCGTTCAAGTGGTTGCCGTGAGCCAGCCCTCTGATTGGCAAAAGCGCTACGTGAAATTCAGCAAGCATCAAATCGATTTGTTGCCCAAGACCGACGCCCAACACGCTGAGACCCTCAACAAATGATGGCCAACTCTGTTGAGGTACTTCCAACTGGGGTCAGCCAACTTGTGGTCGCGAGTTTCACATCTGAGCATCACCAATTGAGGCAAGATTTCATTGCACAAGAGGTCCCTGTGGCAATGATTTTCAACGGCATTTCGCATGCGGTCATGATGGCCAGTCCCGCAGATTTGGAAGATTTTGCACTTGGGTTTGCATTGACCGAGGGTTTGCTTGACGCTGCCCAAGAGCTTTACGGTGTCGAGACGCGAGCCGTTGAGGCGGGCATGGAGTTGCATATGGAGGTTTCCTCTGCATGTGAGTGGCGCCTTAAAGAGCGCCGTAGAAGCCTTGCAGGAAGAACGGGGTGTGGACTTTGTGGGACAGATAGCCTCTCTCAGGTGCGCAGAAATTTGCTGCCTGTGGGTCCTGTGCGGGTGAGCGCACAGGCGGTCATCAAAGCGGAAAAAGACTTGCGCAATTGGCAGCATGTCCAAAGGCTAACGGGTTCTACGCATGCTGCAGCTTGGGTCGATCTGACGGGTGGAATTTTGCAGGTCAGAGAGGACATTGGGCGCCACATTGCGCTGGACAAGCTGATTGGTCACTTGGTGCGCCACAAGGTCAATCCTGCCTCTGGCTTTTTTTGCATCACCAGTCGAGCTAGCTTTGAAATGGTTCAAAAGGCCGTGGTCTTTGGGGCGGGCTTGCTAGCAGCGGTTTCTGCGCCGACTTGCTTTGCCATTGAGGTTGCAAAAGAAAACAACCTGGCCCTAGCGGGGTATGTTCGCGATGAAAAGATGGTGGTGTACAGTTTCCCTGAACGCTTTTGTCAAAGCGTTCTCTCAACTGGATGAAATGGGTTAGGAAAAATGGACACAGGTAATTTAGTGAAAATGGCCAATCAAATTGGGGATTTTTTCCAAAGCATGCCTGATCGTCAAGTAGCCAAGCAAGACATTGCACAGCATCTTAAAAAGTTCTGGGAGCCACGTATGCGAGAAGCGCTCATCACCAACATCGATGACGCATCGACCAGTGACTTGCATGAGATCGTTCGTGAAGCAGTCAAAGAGAATTTGGCGTTGCTGGCAACTCAAAGGGTGGCGCCTAGAAAATAGATTGGATGTTCATCAGCAAGTGCAGAGCAGGCAGTTTGACTCGCTCACCCATTGGTGCAGTCGAATCAATGGGCCATCAAAGGAAAAGTGTCGATCAAGTCACTTGTTTGTCTGAGTCGTGACGTGGAGCTTGGGTGAAAGAAGTGCAACTTGAGGTAAATCTTTAACGGCGCTCACTGCACGGACAAGGCGCTCTTTTGTAGCTTTCGACAAAGAATGGAGGTCGCCATCCTTGAAGTATCCCAGCGCCTTTAGACTCTCGCTGGGTTGAAAATTGGGACCAAAAATTAATCGGGCGCTCGATAAGCCTTTTGAGAGACTGATGCCATTTTCGATCATCGCATCAATATCACTATAGTCTTTGGCCTCAGCACGTTGAAGAATGACTTTGAGTTTTGTTGCCATCAAGTCATCAAGTGAAGCAACTTGAATGACATGGTCTTCGGTTATCTCAGGTGTGCCTACTCGGCCCATCTTCAAGGCGCCGAAAAATGAGACTTTGACGTTGGAGTCCACGTCGTCAACATAGTTGACCAACAAAGTGAATGCTTGGCCTTGATCTTGGATGACGGTGGCTTTTTCTAAGAGCGGCATTGAACCCAGCAGGGACTCTCTGTTCACGGGTTCGTCTGAAAAAAAGTCAAAATCAATCGATTGCCTATGACCACAACGAAGTGCGATGGCAGTACCACCATATAAAACGAAACCGAGTCTTTTGGTAGGAGCAAGAGCAGGCCATAGACGTTGTTGAATCGCTGGCAGGATGCTCATGCACGGCTTAAAAGTCATGCTAATTTTCTGATGGGTAAAGGTGGCAAATTGGGATGGGATGCCAAACCAAGGCGATAGTGCCAATAGGACCAAGACCGCTCATTGAACTGACCCGGTTGAGCTTGGAGCAAGGCATTTCTTAAGGCTTCATCCCCTATTTGGTTAGCTAGTTTTTGGACGTCCTCATAGTCACCGATGTTCATCACTTGTGCAATCACTCTTTGAGGACATAAGATTGCATCTTCGGGACTTTTCCACCATATGTATTTACGTGAGAACACCTTCAACACATTGACGTCGAATTTGTTTTGCATAGCATCAGCCATTTTTAGTCCATCAACATCCATGCAAGTTTCTTTGATCATCATGGGCTATTTTACGGTTGAGAACAACATATTGCAAGCCACGGCCTCAGTGCATTGAGTCTCTTGAAGCTCAACGCAGTGTGTTGTAGCGGCGTTTCCTGGTTCAAATGCTCATCCACCAGCAAGTTGACTTGTAATTTTACGATGGATGGTGTTTTTACCTCTTTGTGATCAATCTGAGGGTAGGGACGGGATTGACTTAAAGACGATTGAGAGTCCCCAATTTTATGAGTCTAGACCAGATGGGTGCACCAGCACTATGAGGTTTTTTTTCCTGTGTTTTTATGAAAAAATACTGATCAAGCTGTGGCTTAGCTGTCGTACGTTGAAGGTTTCTTATAAATTGGTGTTCCAATTCATCAACCGGTGATCGCTAGCTTCTTTCATCAGCAGTTTACTGCGTTGAGAGGACTTGGAGTCTTTGCCCCCTTGACCCTCCAGCTCCAATGCCAAAGCTTGCATGGCAATCTTGTACTCATTTTCAGCAGACATGTTCAGCCAGTAACGAGACTGAACCGTGTCGCGCGGTAAGCCATCTCCCTGGGCATATGCGACCGACAACTCGTACATCGCTTGTGCATTTTCTTGGCGACTTGACTCCATCAACCAGTGGGCACTTTGCTCTGCACTTTCTGACACCCCCCAACCATGTCTCGCCATTCTGGCCAGCATGAAGCTGGCTTTGCCTTCACCTTGCAAGGCGGCTTTTTCATAAAATGCCCATGCTTTGGGGTAGTCTTGCCGTAGACCTAGTTTGGCATAAAGGTAAGCGTTGGCCAATTCGAATTGAGCTTCTCGATCACCACCCTCAGCAGCGCTTTGAAACCAATGCACGGCCTGAGACCAGTTGTCAGAGTTGAGTGAATAGGCCAGTGCCAATTCACGTTGAGCCACCAAGTGACCGTCTTTAGCCCAACGTGCAAGCTGGGACACGGCAGCGGGTTTCCTAGCCTGAATAGCCAAGATACCCACCGACTCGATTTCAGCGCTTGATGGCAATGCTGTGTGCTGGCTCTCGCAACCTACAAAGACCAAACACATGCACACTGCGTACCAATACGTTTTTAAGCGCATGGTTTACTTGCTCAAATCAACACGGTATTTTCCAAATCCATTCGCATCTGTCGCGTATTCAGCAGCAGTGACCTGTGCAATGGACTGCGCTTGTGCGACAGAGAACTTGCCTGGAGCTACACGCAAAAATACAGGTCCAGCCGTGGTTGTTTTGACAAAGCTCCATGAACGAGCAGATCCATTGGCCGCGTAAGTCAGCTTAGGTGCTGATTTTTTGATGTAGGCTGCAACGACATCCTGGTTGGCGTCGGGCGACTTGATGAAGATCGTGCTTCCGTCAAGGGCTGGGATGAGTTTTCCACCAGCACGGTAGTCGTTGGTGGCAACAATGAAATCGGCATTGTTGTCCAAAGCTGCACCGTTGTAAGTCAGACTGGCAATGCGATTGCCAACAGCTTTTGTGACGTCGATCTGATACTGCAGGCCGTTGTTGTCAGCGTAAAACACGTCAAAGTTGTACACCGTACCATAAGAAGGCACCAAGTCCTGCTCGGTGGTCAATGTGGGGTCGATCTGTCCGAACTGACCGGCCACAACTTCCAACCATGCTCTGAGATCTTTGCCTTTGATCTTAACGGCCTGCAGGTTGTTGTTGCTGAAGGTGTAAAGGTCCCCAGGGTTGCGCACTTGCAGTCCGACAGGAGAAGCAACAGTAGCGCTCGTTGCGACATCGGTAAAGTCCGATGGACCATTGCGACCGGCTTTGAAAGGTGCGCTGGTGGACAAAACGGGAATGCCCTTGAAGGCAGCTAAGCTGGGATCAGTGGCGATTTTGTCCTTCACGTAGGCTTGTTGGGCCTGATTGACAATTTGAATGGCGCTCACGTCCCCCAACAAGGAAAAGTAAGCATTCATTGGAAACTCGGTGGACGTACCCAGTGAGCCAGAGGCATAGGCAATGGTGGCCTTGTGCTCGGCATCAATCAGCGGAGCAAACCCTGGATCGGCATCCACGTTGGTCACACCGTCTTTGTATTTAAAGCCGCGTGACTCAACAGCAGTCTTGTCCTTTTGAACCGTCCATTTGCCGTCATTGAAGACCAGAGTCATTTTAATGATCCCTAAGCGACGTCCCCAGCTTTGTCCCATCACAGTGGGTTTGCCGTTCACGATACCAGTGACTTCATCCACGACACCAGCAGGAAGAGCTGCCTTGAAAGCGGTGAAAGAGGCATCAATTTTAGGGCCATTCACTTCTTTGGGTGTTGGAAAAATCAGGTGTGAATGACCAACCATCAAAGCGTCAATGTCGGTGTTCGTGAGATAGTAGCTGGCGTTTTCCATTTTGGGGCTGTAGGGTGCCGCATCAAGACCTCCATGCGACATAGCCACGATCAAATTCGCACCTTGCGTGCGCATTTCAGGTATGTATTTGTTGGCGGACTCCACCACGCCGTTCACAACCACTTTGCCCTCTAGGTTCTTTTGGTCCCATTGCATGATTTGCGGTGGCACGAAACCAAGGATACCGACCTTCATCGGAACTTGCACGGTGGTTCCATCAGGTTTTTTAGCTGTAAAACTCTTGTCAATCAAAGCATAAGGTTTGAAGATGGGTTTGCCGCTTGAAACGCCATCCACATTGGACAGCACCACTGGAAACGAAGGAGCGCCGCAATTACTTCCTTTAGAAACGCCAGGAATGCCAAAGTCTGTGTTGGTCACTTGGCTGAGAAACGGTAAGCCATAGTTGAATTCATGGTTGCCAACACCCGCACCGTCGTATTTCAAATAATTCATCACCTTGTGCATGGCCAGGGTTTGCGTGCAAGGAATAGGTTGTGCTTGAGCTTGTAAATCGCCCAGCAAGGTGCCTTGAATATTGTCGCCGTCATCGAGTAAAACGACGTTTGGATTTTCAGCGCGGGCAGAGGCAATCAAAGTTGCGCCACGCTCTAGGCCCAAAGAGGTATCGGCAGTCAGGCTGTAATAGTTATAACTGAGTAAATTTTGATGAATATCAGTTGTTTCAAGCAAGGACACGGTCACGGTTGTTCCATTGGGATACAAAGCGGAAGTGTCTGAGCATGCTGCAAGTGATGCAACTGCAATGAAGCCGAGGTATTTGAAGATAGACATAGATGATCCGTAAAAGGTAAAGAATTTCAAAAAGGGTTTATACGACACAACTCTTTTAAACATTGTACGAATCGATATGAAAATTTCATGACACTCCATGAAGTGGGGCTCATCTAATGCCAAGGCGTACAAAAAAATTCACCTTAAAACTTTTCTAAATAAGTGGGTGATGAGTACCTCCGGCTTAAGGGCGTATAGATTTGGTAGAAATAAACTTACATTAAAAAGATCTGCTGCAGATTGCGAAAGACAAATGTTAAAAAATATAAAAGTCATAAAATTATAATTTTAATAAAATATGCTTAAGATGGTCTTTTGACTCTTTCTTACTGCCTCGAAAAGAACATTTTTTGCAATGCAACATGACCAAGTTCATTTTTTCGCTAAGTTATATATTTGAAAACAGATGAAAAATGAGGGTAAGTACGCTAAGTTGATGGAGTAAAAGACGGCATTATTGACACTTGGACTTGAATACATTTTCAAGCGTCAATAATCTATTGAACTTACTATGAAACTCAACTATAAAAAATTCACTTTCGGTAAACTCTTGGCCTTTTGTTTGGCGGCCTGTGTTGTTTTGATTTATGGGTGCAGTGGCAGCAACAACACAGATAGTAAAACAGGGATCACAAGGCTCGATATCATATCCACAGAGACCGCCTCATTTGGTGGAACTAAGTTTGGTGCTGTTGGAACTTACGACAAAATATTCGCCAAAGCCTATGGCGTCGTTGATCCTACTGATCGAAGAAACGCCTTGATCACTGATATCAATTTGGCTCCAAAAAATGCAAACGGTTTGGTTGAGTACTCGATGGATGTACATATTTTTAAACCGACCGATATGGCCAAGGGCAACAACCGTATTTTTTATGATGTGGTGAACCGTGGGAATAAAGGGCATAGTTTTTTTAATGACGTGGGACCCAACAATCCTTCAACTGCAGCGGATGCTGGTAATGGAATGCTGATGCGCTTAGGGTATACGATGGTTTTTTCTGGCTGGGAGGATGAAAGCCTTGTAGCTCCCGGTGGCGATAGAGCTTTAGCTAAATTACCCATCGCAAAAAACAAGGATGGCTCATCTGTTGTGGAAAATACCATCACCGAGGTTATCTTTGATGCGCCAACGGGTAATCAGATTCCATTGTCCTATCCAGCTGCCAACTTAGATCAGAGTCAAGCGAAAATGCTGGTGCACAACCATTCAAAATTCGGTGGTACGAGTTTGATTGATCGAGTTGAAGTTCCCAAATCTGTATGGTCCTATGTTGATAACAAGACAGTACAAGTGGACCGCAAAAATGCTTTTCTTGCAGCTTATGACCAGGGAGCTGCATTTGAATTTGTTTATCCAGCCAAAGACCCCGTGGTTTTAGGACTTGGTTTTGCTGCAACAAGAGATGTTGTTTCATTCTTAAAAAATGACACGTCCAATCTCAACCCAATTCGAAATTCTATCAAGTATGCAATCTCGCATGGTTCATCTCAAAGCGGGAGATATTTAAAAGGCTTTTTGTACTGGGGGTTCAACGAAGACAGTGCTGGGCGAATGGTCTTTGAAGGTATTCAACCCAAAATCTCTGGTGCTCATGCAATTGCTTCAAACGATCGATTTGGGGATTCGAATGCGACAGGGAGAAGTTATCAACGCGAGTTGTCTTCAAAAATGGAGTTTCCATTCACCTATGAAGTTCGGTTTGATCCAGTGAGTGTGCAAACAGATGGAATCTTTAACAGATGTCAGCTGACCAACACATGTCCAAAAATCATGCACACAGACAGTGGAAATGAAGCGTTTTTGAAAGCCAACAACCTGGTCACCACCGATGGTCTAGGTCGAGACATCTCGTTGCCACAGAATGTTCGTGTTTATTTGGTATCCGGCACCCAGCACGGGCCGTCTGCAACTGCTGCGGTAACGCCCACATGCCAACAATTGAGCAATCCCAATCCACACAACGAAGTCGTGCGTGCCTTGTTCGTTGCTCTTGATGACTGGGCAACCAAAGGAGTTGAACCACCGCCCAGCCAGTATCCAAAAATAGGAGACGGTACCTCGGTGGCTTCTTTGCCCCAGTCCAATGCATTTCCTAAAATCCCTGGGGTGAATTACACAGGCTTTTATATTCCAGTTGCTGTTAAAGATAAAACCAGCTTACCTAACATGTGGATGAAAGGTAAAGAGTATGTCGTCACAGTGCCTAAAACTGATGCTGATGGCAACGAGGTGGCTGGTGTCTTGAACCCCAACGTGAAAGCTCCCTTAGGAACCTACACGGGATGGAGTCTGCGTCGAGCACCCTTTGCAGAGAATGAAGATTGCGCTTTGACGGGACAATATATTCCTTTCCCTTTGACCAAGGCATCTAGGATTTCAACTGGAGACCCTAGGATTTCGATCGAAGAGAGATATCCCACCAAAGCTGATTATGTCAGTGCTGTAGGAAAAGCAGTCGACGATTTGGTGAGAAACCGATATCTGTTGGCTGAGGATGGCGATAAATTCAAAGCCACAGCAGCAAGTAAAAATATTTACGCTCCCTGATACTTGGCTCATCGTCTTCAATTGAAACCCCACAGAAGAAAATTCTGTGGGGTTTTTTGTAGTCTTGGATCAAAGTGAAATCATCAAGAGAGAAGCTGCCTATCCATGGGTCTTCAAATCCCAAGCTTTTTTAGGTTTGCCTGGGTATGACAATGCCATCGAATTCTTCAACCTCCATCCCAAAGGCTTGGCTTGACATTTTTTTGACCCAATCGGGTTGTCCAGCTTGAAAAACATAAGATTTGTAAAAGGGATACAAGCTTTTGTGCTCTTTGATTTCTTGAATGCTTCTACTTTGGGTCACTTGATGCCCATAGACCATAGGAAGTGGGATGTGATGGTTCATGCTGGCGTCTAGGATGATCGCTTTGAGGGGCTTTTGATGGGCGTGGTTTTGCAGTTCATCAAAAAACCTTTTGCGCATCATGACGATGCCTTTGTCGCTTGCGCCGATATGCTCTTTCGTTCGGTCTGCAACCGTTCCCTGACCCATCCATGCCAGAAAATCTTGGTTCATGACATGCGTGTTGATGGGTTGCCCCTTTTCATCAAAGACGGGGCCGTACCAAGTTGGAATGACCGACTGCTCAAAGGGCTCCATCTCTTTTGGAACTCGGGTGTATTTCCATGTCACACTCAGGGTGTTTTCATCATCAATGGGAACCCTCCACTCAAAGTGCTCGCCCAAGAAAAACCCATTGGGCCACAAACAAACGCGACCTATTTGCCAGGCCTCATCTTGCTCATCACTGCCTTCTTTGATGCGGTGGTAGGTAAAGCCATGTTCAAACTCTTTGAAGTCCACCTTCAAGTGTTTGGCGCCAAATTCAAGCTTGTTTGTTCTTAATCGGTTGCCCCAATTTTCATGCATCCATTCAAAATGGATGGGGTCGATCGAGTTCTCTTGGCATTGAAACCAATTGCAAGGCACACTTGAGATGACGACTTGAACAAAGCCATTCTTCCATGAAAATGCCTCCCAGTCGGGCAGCTGTGGAGCAGGGGCCTGGCCAAAATAAGCCCAAATCAGTCCCCCCTTCACCTCGGTGGGGTAGGACTTGATCTTGAGTCTGGATTTGCTGTTGGCTTCTGGATGAGCTGTATCTTCGTAGGGTTGCTCTAGACAGTCCCCGTTGGCGCTGAAAAGCCAGCCATGGTAGTGGCAGCGAATACCTTGCTTTTCAACCATGCCAGCGCTTAAATCGGCTCTTCTGTGCACGCAGTTGCGGTCAACCAGTCCGAAACGTCCCGACAAGTCTTTGTACAGCACCAAGTCTTCGCCCAAGATTTTCAGGGGTTTACTTTGGATGCTGTCAAATTCAGAGACGCCAGCAACAGGCATCCAGTAGCACCTCAGTAACTTGCCCATGCCCGTTGCAGGGCCAACTTGAGTCAGTAAATCATTTTGTTCGCGGGTGAGCATGAGGTATCGGTTGTTGGCAATCGTTCAACAAAAACAACTGATCTTCATTCAGCTTGAATTTTTGACAGAGCAACTGCTCTTTCGTATTTCTTAAGATTTTTCTTGATTTGTTCTGTGTACTCAGCAGGGTTCATGTAGCCAATTGAGAAGGCCGTTTCTTTGAACTTGCTGATGAAGTCTGGGCTCTCGGTGGCTTGTTTGATGGCAACGGTGAGCTTTTGCACGATGCTGGGCGGCAAGCCCGCAGGGGCCAACACGCCCGTTTCAGCTGAAAAATCAAAATCTTTGATGACCTCAGAAATGGCTGGGGTGTCTGGATAACGAGACCAGCGTTTTGCGGAAGTCACGGCCAATAGGTTGAGAGAATTGGCCTTGATGTGTGGCGCTGAGGCCGTGAATGCCGTGACCAAAATGGTCACATCCCCAGAGAGAATGGCTGGTACAGATTGCCCGCTGCCCTTGTAAGGGATGTGGGTGATGTCTACGCCAGCATCCGCTTTGAAGGCCTCCATGGCGATGTGGTGAATGCTCCCAACACCTGAGGATCCGTAGTTGAACTTGTTGGGATTGGATTTTGCACCTTGAAGCAGTTCGTTCAGCGTTTTGATGTTTGATTTTGAATTGGAGACGATCATCAAGGGCTCTGAAGTAAGGCCAGCAATGGATGTCAAATCTTTTAATGTGTCGTAGGGAAGGGATTTAAAGATGTAGGGTGCGATGCCAAGTTGTGAGGTGTCTCCCAAAAGCAAAGAGTAGCCATCCGCTGGCATCTTGACCAACTGTGCAGTGGCGGTGATGCCGCCTCCACCGGGTTTGTTTTCGACCAAGAACGGCTGGTTCAAAATGTCTGAGAGCTTTTGCGCTAGAGCCCTAGCTACAAAGTCAGGGCTGCCTCCTGCTACGTAGCCCACCAAGAATTTGACGGGTTTGCTTGGATAGTCCTGGGCCTGAACGAGACCCACCATGGACAACAGAGCGAGTTGAATGAGAAGTTTAAATTTCATATCACGACGACCTTTTTTTGTAAGACTTCACGGACCGGTCTACACCAGTAGACATGCCCGCGGTATTGAATTCACACACCCTGCTTAGACTATTTCAATGTTTGAACATAATGAATTGGTACATACGATAGGAGTCTCTTCTTGTCAACAGCCTAGAAAGCCCATCGACCTGCAGCCGACAAGGTCAAAGGGTTCTTAAAAAACTCTAGAGGGACTTGGCTAAAAAAAGAGACCTTCAGTGGATGAGGGTGTTTTGAGAAATCATTGACCTTCGTTCAGACTGGTGCTGCTTCAAACTCTCTCCAGTCAAGCTCTTTAGGCACGATGGCTTGAAACGAGCAAACCGTTGGTGGAATTTTAAGTTCGCCTACGCCAATGGGGGGCTCACCCTTTGCAAAGCGTTTCGCAGCATCGATCATTTGTTTGCGAAACTCTACAACGGCCATGTCACTGGCGCCCAATCGGTCCTGAGAGCGGTCGGCAATCGGGCCCATGGTGATCCACATGGCCATGTCTTGGTTAGGGATGCCTTTGATGCCTGTGAAGTTGCCGGACTTCATTGCGGCGCGGTCTTGTAAAAAATGATTGCTCACATCCCGGTGGGGCTTGTAATTGGCATCCAGATCAACGTCGATTTGTGTGCTCATGAATCGACGCCATTGGTCCGTGTCCGGCGTCGTCTCATGGGGACCCCATGCGATGAAGTGAAAGGCTGTGTGGGTGTCGTCGATGGCTGTGTTGATGTTGGCCACGTTGTACATGTTGTTGGGAGGAATCAATGCCGTTGAAGGCGCCACAAAGACGGTTGCGCGAATGTATTCATGGGTGTTGGCATTTTGAATAGGGCGCCTGATGGCAGCGTAGCGAAAGCCATAGTCATCCCTTTGGGTCTGCATTCTTGGGGCTTTGTCTGTTGAAGGGCGCAACCAAGCGCTGTCATTGACCGTGGCGCCTGGCACCCTAGAAGGGGTCATGTCCGAAGAGTGAAGGCTAGAGCTGTGGGCCGAGTCGATTTGTCCTTCCATGATTTGCGCCCAATTGCAGGGGATCACCATTTTAGAGATGGAGACTCGAACGGATGCATTCGGCGCCCAAGCAGGTGGGGTGAAGGGGGTCAAGGTCTCGCTTGGGCCCATGTAGGCCCAAACCATCCCCGCCCATTCATGCGCGGGGTAAGCCATGTGTTTGACTTTCTCTTTGAGGCCGCTTGCATTGGGCTCCGAGCTCATGTCAACCACTTGACCCGACACATCCATTTTCCATCCATGGTAGAGACACCTCAAACCTGAGAACTCATTTCTACCGTACACCAAGGAGGCCCTTCGATGGGGACAGTGTTCACCTAAAACGCCCAAACGACCTTCACTGTCTCTGAAAACCACCAAGTCTTCCCCTAGCACGCGAGCGCGTATGGGTGTGCCGTCGGGTTCATTGACCTCTTCCGATAAGCAAATGACTTGCCAATGGCGACGCATCAATTGCCCCATGACCGCTTCACCTTCAACTCTGCACAAGAGTTCATTTTCTTCAAATGTCAGCATTTTTGTCCCCCGATACGACAATTCAACTTGCCAATAAATACTTAGATCGCTAAGATTATGGCATGTTTCAATGCTTGTCAAGTCCGTCCAAGTGACCCCTGGGTACACAAATTTTTTTATGAGCGAACCTTCAATATTTCTAAAAGTGACCCACAAACAGGCGTTAACCCCTGATGTGTTCATGTTCGACTTGGCTCACCCCGAAGGCTTGTCCTTGCCAAGCTTCACGCCTGGTGCCCACATCACCGTCAAAACACCCAAGGGTTCACACCGTCATTATTCCTTGTGCAGCTCACCCAACGATGCCGATCAGTGGCAAATTGCGATCAAGCGAGAGGCCTTGGGGCGAGGAGGCTCAATAAGCATGGCCGATGGCTTGCTTGAGGGTGATCTCCTAGAAGTCCTTCAATGCAGCAACCTCTTTGAGCTCCATGACGCTGCAAAATTCCATGTCTTTGTGGCCGGTGGTATTGGCATCACCCCCATTCTTTCTATGATCAGGCATTTGCTCAGTCAAGGGAAAAGCAACTTTAAGCTGTATTACTGCACCCGGGATGCCCTCAGCACGGCATTTTTAGAAGAGTTGAAGTCGCCCTCCTTGGTCGATCGAGTCCAACTGCATCACGACCATGGAGATCTTCAGCAGGCCTTGGATTTTTGGCCCATCTTTGAGCAACCCATCGCTGCGGATGTCTATTGTTGTGGGCCTCAGGGTTTGATGGACAGTGTGCGTGACATGACCGGACACTGGCCGAGTGAACACATCCATTTTGAAAGTTTTGGTGTGCCACCAACAGCCTTTGAGCAAAACACCCCTTTTGATATCGTCTTACAATCCACAGGCAAGAGAATCCACGTTGGCGCCGATGTTTCAATCCTGGAGGCTTTGCGCTCCAATGGCGAGAGCGTCTCGAGCTCTTGCGAGAGCGGCACGTGTGGTTCGTGTCGAACAGGTTTCATGTCTGGTGAGGTCGAGCACCGAGACCTGGTCTTGCTCGATGATGAAAGACGTCAAAACATCATGATCTGTGTCTCTCGAGCGCGCTCCAATGAATTGGTGCTGGACCGATGAGTGGGCCTGTGCTTCGCATAGGTGTGGCGGGCTTAGGTCGTGCCTTCACCTTGATGCTGCCCAGCTTTGTCAAAGATGTCCGTGTTCAGTTGGTATGTGCAACCGATCCTCAGCAAGAGGCATGCGCACAATTTGAGCGTGACTTTGGAGCGAAATGTGTAAAAAGCATTGAAGAGCTTTGCGCCCATCCAGACCTTGACGTGGTCTACATTGCGACACCGCATCAACTGCACGCCAGACATGTGGAACTGGCTGCATCAAATGGCAAGCATATTTTGGTTGAAAAACCCATGGCCTTGACCCTGGACGAATGCAACCGAATGATCCAAGCTGTCAAAAGAGCAGGTACGATCATGGTGGTGGGTCATAGCCATAGTTTCAATGCACCCATCTTGCAAGCTTACCATCGCATCAGAAGTGGGGAGTTTGGTCAGGTGAGAATGATCACCGCACTGAACTACACTGATTTTTTATACCGTCCTCGAAGACCTGAGGAGCTTGATACGAGCCAAGGAGGGGGTGTTCTTTTCAGCCAAGCGGCGCATCAACTGGACATCGTCAGATTGCTTGGTGGTGGGTTGGTGACCAGTGTCTCTGCTCGCACAGGTGCATGGGACCCCCATAGACCGACACAGGGCGCTTACAGTGCGCTGTTGAGCTTTGCCAATGGCGCATTTGCAACTGTCACCTACAGCGGATATGCGCATTTCGACAGCGATATGTGGATGGGTCAGGTGGGAGAGTTGGGGCAAGACAAAACCAACATGGCCTACGGCTTGGCAAAGCGCAGACTTGCGACAGTTCAAACCAAAGAGGAAGAATCCGCCCTCAAAGCGGCTAGAAATTATGGGGCATCAGATTGGCAAAACCAAGCTAAGCCCAACCTCACTGCGAAGCATCAGCACTTTGGTCCTTTGATCATCAGTTGCGACAAGGCTGATTTGAGGCCTGTTCCTAACGGTTTGTGGATCGATGGCGATACCCATTCCCAGCTTGTTGAAATCCCTGACCCTGTCGTGCCGCGTCAAGAGGTGATCGATGAACTCTACAATGCGGTTGTTCATCAAAAACCTGTTTTACACAGCGGGGATTGGGCCCGTGCCACGACGGAAATCAGTCTTGCCATCTTGGAGTCGGCCCAAAGCAACAAAACAGTTTTGCCAAGCCATCAAGTTGAACCCCTTCAATGGTGATGAAAAAAAACAAAGAAGAAACGCAACTGATCCTCAAGCACTGGCAAAATGCTGTGCCAGACGATCGATTGGCGCACCTGGTGCGGGATTCGGGTAGGGCGTATTCACGTGCTCTTCAAGTTCGCTTGGGTCAACACGATGTGCCCTTTGGGCATTGGACCTTTTTAAGAATTCTTTGGGAGTCAGATGGCTTGACGCAAAGTGAGCTGAGCGTTCAAGCTGGCGTCATGGAGCCCACGACTTTTTCAGCCATGAAGAAAATGGAAAGTTTGGGGTACATCACCAGACGTCATTCTGCTGAAAATAAAAAAAACCTCTACGTTTACTTGACGCCAAAGGGGCGCAAACTCAAGCAAATTTTGGTGCCCTTGGCCGAGCAAGTCAACCAAGTCAGTGTCAAAGGGATCAGCTCGCAAGAGGTCGCTACAACGCGCAGAGTATTGCTCGCGATCTTGAACAATCTTGCTAATGACGATGCCTCTTAAAATAGCACTCACCTGATCTAAACTTCACGAATCCCTTGATTGAGGCTGTATGCATGTCTAGACTTGAAGATGATCGTTTGCTGCTGGGACTTGGAAAATTCATTGACGATTTCGACTCAAGCCCATGCGTGCATGCGGTTTTTTTTCGAAGTCAATTTTCATCTGGACGGATCAAGTCCATGGATGTCTCAAAGGCCCTAAAAATGCCTGGCGTCATTGATGTTTTTAAAGGCCATCACTTTAAAGGCCTCGTCATGCCGGCATTCAATGCCTTGCTGAAATCCAACAAGCCCATTGAATTTCCCGTTTTATCGTCTGAAAAAATCTCTTATGTGGGTGAACCCTTGGGCGTTGTTCTTGCCCATAGTTATTGGGAAGCACACAACGCGTGTGAGGCGATTGAATTGAACATTGAAAGCGACCCGTCCTACGAAGTCAACAAAACCGATGAAGCCCTCTTCACGTCTGTTTTTAAAAATCACGACGGACTTGACGATGCGAACCCCAACGTCGTCTCGGCTCAACTCCATCAGCCACGGGTGGTCGCACTCCCCCTAGAGCCACGTTCAATGTTGGCCAGGTACATGTCCGAAACAGATTCGTATCATCTGTTCTTGGGCAGTCAAACACCCAGCAGAGCTCAAAGCGACATGGCCAATATTTTGGATGTTCCTTTGTCTAGGGTGCGAGTGACCATGGTCAATGTAGGCGGTGCATTTGGATTCAAATCCTCTGTGTATCCGGAGGAGTTGATCATCGCTTTGTGTTGTCAATTTCTAAAAAAGACAATCAAGTGGGTGTCCACCAGGTCTGAAGATTTTTTAAGTGGTATGCATGGACGAGGATCAACTTCATTTGGACAATTGAAACTTTCTCCAAGCGGAAAAATTCAAGCCCTTCGAGCCCATCTCTCCTTTGATCTTGGGGCTTGGTTGCCGTTTTCAGCCGTTGTGCCACTGCGCAATGCCTGCAGAATTTTACCTGGCCCCTACCACGTGCCCATGATTGACATTGAAGGGCATGCCCACCTGAGCCACAAAGCGCCTGTGAACATTTATCGTGGAGCCGGGCGGCCAGAGGCGGCCATCTTGATGGAAACCTTGATGGAGAAAGCGGCCAAGTCTTTCAACATCGACAGCGTCGATTTCAGGCTCCAGCATTTGATTTCTTCTGAGGAAATGCCTTATGTCACCCCAACTGGTGAAGTCCTGGATTCTGGTCATTATTCCAAAATCTTGCTAAAAGCCTGCGAACTCTTTGACTATCAAAAAGAAAGAGAAGATCAGTCGAGACGTCAAGAAAGAGGCGAGTGCGTGGGCATCGGTATTGGTTTTTATATAGAACCTTGTGGCATGGGTTGGGAGTCGGCCTCAATTGAATGGCACAGCGATGAAGCGATAACACTTTACTGTGGCTCGCCCGCTCAGGGGCAAGGCCATGAGACCACGTTTGCAAATATAGTTTCCAAAGAACTCAACTGCAGTGTCTCTAAGATCAAAGTCAATTTGGGCGACACGGATTTCGGCCCCCCAGGCCTGGGTACATTGGCAAGTCGCAGCATTGCCATTGGAGGAAGTGCAATCGTCAAAGCTTGTCGCGAAGTGCTTCGTTTGAAGAACAGCGGGCAGGCCCTTCCCATTGCGGTTCATGAGGTTTTCAATTCCAAAGAGGCCTGGGGCTATGGATGTGTCATCTGCAGACTTTCCATCGATGTTGATACGGGTAAACCCTTAATCGAGCGCATGGTCTACGTGGATGATGCAGGTCATCAAATCGATCCAGACTTGGTGAAAGATCAGTTGCTTGGAGGGTGTGCCCAAGGCATCGGACAAGCCATGATGGAGCAGATGATCTACGATGGACATGGACAACTTTTAACCGGTTCGTTAATGGATTATGCTATGCCCAGGGCGGACGACATCCCTTACATTCAGATTCACAGCGAATGCACACCCAGTCCTCATAATTTGTTAGGGGCCAAGGGGGTTGGGGAGGCGGGTTGCATTGGTGTACCGGCCTCTTTGTTGAACGCAGCAAGAGATGCCTTGAACTTATCGGTTGAAGAGGACATTGATTTTCCATTGACTTCAGAGAAGTTGTGGAACTTATTGAGACGATCTAAAGGAGAAGTATGAACATGAAATACAAAAAAAACGATGCCAAAGCCTACGCAAAAGAGCACATGAGAGGAATTTGGGCTGCCAACTTAACGCCCTTTGATGAGGCATTGAATTTTGATGAAAAGGCCTACCGGTCCAATCTTCTTCATTGGTTGAACGATCTTCATTTGGGCGGGATTTTTATCGCTGGCAAGCAAGCTGAATTTTTCTCCATGTCCATTGCCGAGAGAAAGAAAATGATGGAGATATCCGTTGAAGTCGCAAAGGATTTGGGAGACCGCAAGGGCGTGGGGCATGCTGGGATCATCACCTCTTGTTCGGACACCAATTTAGATGTGGTGTTGGATTTGGCTCGCTACTCAGAGCACATTGGTGCAGATTATGTGATTGTTCACAGCCCAGTGCTTCATTTTGGTGCCCATACCGATGAGACGATTTATGAATACTATCGTTATTTGTCCGAGCAACTTGACATTGGTATTGCCATGTGGAACCACCCTGATTGTGGGTATGTGATGTCTCCTGAGTTGTGCGCAAAAATAGCCAAGCTGCCCAACATGGTCGCCATCAAATACAGCACAGACAGAGATTTGTATAAAAAGTTAACACAGTTGTCGGGCTCAGAGATACAAATCAGCAACCCCGACGAGGACGATTGGCTTCGAAACATGGAGGAACTTCATTGGAATCTGTACCTTTGTTCAACGCCACCCTTCTTGCTTCAGTCCAAGGTTGATCAACGCATGAATGCATACACGCAATTGGCTTTTAAGGGGGATTTTGCAGCAGCCAAAAAGGTCAACGACAGCTTGGACCCGGTTCGCCAGGCCTTTAAAGCTTCCAAGCCCAAGGGCAAGCCCCAGGCACATGCAAAATATTGGCAAGAATTGTTGGGTCAATCTGGAGGAAAAGTCAGAAGACCTTTGCTGCAATTGACCCCAGCTGAAAAGGACGTCATCCAAAGTGCTTTTAAGCAATCAGGCTTAAAAATTTAGATACTTTTTACCATGCAAAAATCCCATCCAACGTACAGAGCAGATCACTACAGTCAACCGATCAACTTGCCATCATGGTTGAATGACAATGCCTCTCAACTTGTGCCACCCGTCAACAACCAGCAAATATGGAAAAATTCAGATCTGATTTGTACTGTGGTTGGAGGCCCCAATCAAAGAACCGATTTCCACGACGACCCTTTTGAGGAGTATTTCCATCAGTTCAAGGGCAATGCCTCCATCCTCATTGCTGACAGGGGCCAATTTGAACGGGTGCATTTGCGTGAGGGGGATGTTTTCTTGCTCCCGCCTCATGTGAGACATTCTCCTCAAAGGACGGAAGAGGGCAGCTTGTGCACCGTGATAGAGCGCAATCGTACAGACCATGAGATCGATGCGTTTGAATGGTATTGTGCAAATTGCGCGTCACTCGTGACTCGGGTTGAAATTCAGTTGAAAAGTATTGTTGATGATTTGCCAAAAGCCTTCAATCAATTTTATGAGTCTTCAGAAGAATCCCGTACTTGCACCCATTGTTCAAGCGTGCATCCAGGAAGAGATTGGTCAAGGTGGCATGCCCATTGTCATTTAAAATTCAAGTTAACCTTGGGCTGAATTGGATGGCATATCCATCCTATTTTGAACAGATCTTTTTGTGTCACAAAAAAGATGGTCTTTTAGAAGAGGGTATCAAGATCAAACCCCTGAAGCTTAGTTGATTTGGAAGTTGCCTGCTTTGATCACTGGCCGCCATTTGTTCGTTTCATTTTGAATGAATTCCAAAAACTTCTCTGAACCCAAGGGTGTCAAGCTCATGCCCAAAGAGGGTTCCGAGAGTTTGGTCTTGATGTCTGGCTGGTTCAAAACACCAAGAATTTCTTTCTCGAGTTTTTGCACAACAGCGGCTGGGGTTTGTGCAGGTGCGGATATACCCATCCACGACACGGCATGCACACGGGGTGAAATTTCAGACAATGTGGGCGTCTCTGGGTAATTGGGGTTGCGTTGATCGCTGGAGACAGCCAGGACACGGATTTTGCCAGACGCTACCAACGAGGCCGCGCTGGAGGTCATCACCATGTCCAAGCGCCCTCCGAGCAAGTCCGTCATGGCCGGACCAGTTCCCTTGTAAGGCACATGAACCAAGTCCAAATTCAAGGTTTGCTTGAGCAATTCAACCGCCAAAAAGCCTGAAGTACCCACACCCGCCGAGGAGTAGTTCAAGGCGCCAGGCTTGCTTTTAACCAAGGCCAAAAACTCTTGGATATTTTTGACCCCATAGTCACCCTTGACCACCATGTATTGAGGAAAGACACCAATGAGCGCAATGTGCTTGAAATCTTTCAAAGCATCGTAGGGCAATTTGTTGTAGAGGAGGGTGCCTGGAGAGATGGAGGAGTTGTAAGACGCGACCAAGGTGTAGCCATCTGCGGGTGCTTTGGCCGCCATGTCTGTGCCCAGTGTCGAGCCCGCACCGGGCTTGTTGTCCAAGAGGATAAAGACCTTGAGGTTTTCTTGAAGTTTTTCAAGAATGATTTTCATGGCATTTTCTGATGCGGTGCCGGGTGCAAAAGGCATGATCATGCGCAGGGCTTGGTTAGGATAAGTGTCTGCCAAGGCAGCACCCATACAAAAAAGTGGTGCGATCATCCACTTCAACTTTGTCAAATTCAACATGCTGATCTCCTTGAGCTCAAGATTTAAGTTGACGTTTTAAAACCGTATCGATCCAGTGTCCAGCTTTGAGCGTGCTGGCATCGTCATCGATGCGTCCCACGACCTGCATGGCCAGTGGCAATCCATGGGGCCCATGTCCACCCGTGACAGAGATGCAAGGCCCGTGCATCAGGGTCCAGACTTGGTTCATGGTCGTGTCTCCTGAGTAGGCTTGACCCTCTGGTGCCTCACCGGTTGCAGCTGGTGTGAACAAGACGTGGCATTCTCCCATAACGGCATCCAAGCCTTGTCTGCACTGTCTGGCCAATCTTTGCGCAGCTTGGTAATCCTCGGGTGTGACCTTGAGACCCTCCAAGGTTCTGGCCAAGAGCTCGGGTCGCATCAGGCTTGCGTGTCTTTTTAAAATGTCCATGAAGCCTCGGCTCATCTCAAAGTTCACGATGGTGCGGTGGGCTTGAAGGAGGCCTTGGAAGTCATGGGGCAAGACGATATCGATGACACGTGCGCCTTGATCGATGAAGATTTTTTTGCTGTTTTCAAAGGCTGCGTGAATGTGCTCGTCGGCTTTCTCCCATTCATGTGAGCGGCACATGCCGATGGTGGGTTTGGCCAAGTCTTGGTCCATGTCCTGTGTGATACGCAAAGCTGGATAGCCCACCATTTCAGAGGCGAAAAATGCCACATCTCTCACATCTCTTGCGACCAAACCCACGGTGTCAACAGAATCAGCATTGGGCCAAACCCCCCTTTTGGGGATCAGGTTGTAACTGGGCTTAAAGCCCGTGACCCCGCAATAGCCACAGGGTCGGATCGTTGAGCCCATGGTCTGAGTCCCTGTGGCAAAGCTCACCATCTTGGCCGCGACCGCTGCTGCGGAGCCCGAAGAAGATCCACCTGGTGTGTGCGCTAAATTCAGCGGGTTTCTGGTCCCGTTGGTCGGGAAGGTGGCAAGTTCGGTGGTGATGGTTTTTCCAAGCATCACCGCCCCAGCCGCGCGAAGCGAAGCGATACAGGCAGCATCTTGGTGAGCTTGGTTGTTTTTGAACACCTCTGAGCCCCCTTGTGTTGGCATGTCCCAGGTCTCAAACACGTCTTTGATGCCCACCGTCAGCCCGTGCAGGCCGCCCTGGATGGCCTGGGTATCCAGCGAGCGAGCACGTGCGAGTGCGCCCTCTTTGTTCAGGTAAGCAAAGGCGTGGACATCGGGTTCAAGCCTTTCGATGTGTTCAAGGCAGGACATGGTGTAGTCATAGGCCGATAGGGAGCGGTTTTGCAATGCTTTGGCTGTTTCGAAGGCGGTTTGGTTGACCCATGTTGTGCGTTGGTTCATTGGTGATGGCGATGTAAAAAGGAACTGAAGGGTTCATGGACCGTTGGATGGGTACCAGAATGCCCGTGGATGGGATCCATCGTGAAGGGGGTTCTCAGAGAAGTCACTGATCTTTAATTTTAGAGCCTATTCGTTGCAATCCAATTTCAAAGGCGTCTTTAATCGCTTGACGGTAGGAGGCATATCAAGGCAAACCCTGATGGGAGATCAGGCAGCATGGTGGTATCTTAAAAGGATAGAATCTTTTGTTCACCCATGAAACTTTTTTTTCAAACGCTTACTTTTGCACTCACTTTGGGCTTGTCTTTTCAAGCAAGCTCTCAGGATCCAAGCTACCCCAACCGATTGGTCCGCATCGTGGTCCCCAACGGAGCTGGCGGTCCTACCGATTTGATTGCCCGCATCATGGCGCAAAAATTAAGCGAGTCCATGGGGCAGACCTTCATTGTTGAGAATCGACTGGGTGCAGGAGGCGTGGTCGGTACTGAATCAGTGTCGCGTGCCGCTGCCGATGGCTACACCTTGCTTTTTTCTGCATCTGGCGCCATGGTCATCACCCCTCATTTGAACAAAAAACTTCCCTACAACGGCTACCAAGATTTTTCTCCGATCGCCAACGGCGCATCGTCCCCCATGCTGTTGGTGGTGAGCACCCAATCAGGCATCCAGTCTGTGAACGATTTGATTCAGCAAGCCAAGCAAAAACCTGGGCAATTGAATTACGCCTCTGCTGGTATCGGCACGCCCCCGCATTTGTCCGTAGAGATCTTGAAGAGCAGCGCCGGTATCGATGTGGTCCATATCCCATACAAGGATGTCCCGCAAGCTGATGCAGCTCTCCTGTCTGGGGAAGTTAATTTTCACTTCAGTCAGCCCAAGATAGCCACCTTGGTTCGTACGGGGAAACTCAAAATTTTGGCCATCACAACACCCAAGAGGTCTTCACTTTTCCCTGATGTGCCTACGCTATCCGAGTCGGGTGTGCCCGGTTTTGACGTGGTCCCGTGGTATGGCTTGTTTGCACCCTTGAAAACGCCAGACGACATCGTTCAGCGGCTGAACGCTGAACTTCAAAAATTGCAAAACAACAAAGACTATGTTGAGCGAATGATGGCCTTGGGCTTTGAAATTCCTGCAACGCATTCACCCGCAGACTTTGCGCAATTTCTAGCGCGTGAAAATGCCAATTGGAAGAAAGTGATTGCTCAAGCCGCGATCAAAGTCGACTGAATCCATCCCTTCTTACTTCACTTCCCTCAGGAGCCGAGTTGATCTCGCGTCCTGCCTAGAGCTCACCTTCATGCCTACCCTACAGATGTACAACGCCCAAGCCACCTGTTGGTGCCATGCAGACACCCCCGTTCATGAACATCCATCTGACAACTGTCCTTGGCGGATCCAAGGTTTGAATCGTTTGAAACCAATGCATGGGGCCTCCTTATGACCAAAGTGCTGGAACATGTTCGTGTCCTTGAGTTGGGGACCTTCATCACCGGTCCTTGCGCGGGGATGATGTTGGCCGATTTAGGCGCCGATGTGATCAAGGTCGAGCAGCCTGGAAGTGGTGACCCTTTTCGGGGCTATCAAGGCTCACAATACAGCTCTCAATTTCAGACCTACAACGCTCGTAAGCGCAGTTTGGCCCTGAACCTCAAGTCCCCCCACGCCAAAGTTATTTTGGACAAGTTGCTCGCTCAGTCTGATGTGCTGCTTGAAAATTATCGACCTGGGGTGCTCGATAAACTTGGGTTCGGTTGGGATGCTGTGCACGAACGCCATCCTCGCTTGGTGTATTGCTCTGTCACGGGTTTTGGCGCCACCGGGCCCTATGTGGACCGACCTTGCTACGACACCGTTGCGCAAGCCTTGAGCGGGTACCTGAGTCAAACCATGGCGCCCACACCACCGCGCATCTTGGGCCCAGCGGTGGCAGACACGGTGAGCGGTATGTACGCGGCCTACGGTATTCTTGGCGCCTTGGTCGAGCGTGGACGCACGCAAGTCGGTCGGCGAGTGGAGGTGGCCATGCTTGACAGCATGATTGCTTTTGGTGCGTCGGCCTTTGCTTCTTATTTTTCCTCTGGTCAGGTCCATGGACCGATCAGCCGACCCCGTGCTTCGCAGTCCTATGCTTTGCAATGTGCAGATGGTGGATGGGTCGCGTTGCACTTGGCCTCGGTGGACAAGTTTTTTCAAAATCTGACCACCGCTGTTGGTCACCCAGAATGGGCCAGTGACGAGCGTTTTTCTACAGTGCTGGCGCGCCAAGCCCATTACGAGGTCTTGACCCAGTTGCTGCAAGCGGCCTTTGCTGAACACGACATGGCCCATTGGCAAGTGTGCCTGACTGAACACGATATTCCGCATGCGCCCATTTCAAACATTGACCAGGTGGTGGCCGATCCCCAGGTCGTGCACAACGGTGTATTTAAAGAGTTGAAGCACCCCAGCATGGGGGTCGTCAAAAACACGCAACGACCGGTTCTCTATGACGGTGACCGCTCAGGCGGGGACTTGGCTCCCCCAGTGTTGGGTGAACACAGCCTGGAGGTGCTCGAGCAACTGGGCTTTGATGCCAAAACCATCGATGCCTTTGTGTCGGAAGGCGCCATCGCATCAAGCGCTGAGTCTTCCAAAAAAACGACATAGTCCAAACCGTGTTGAACCTACCTTAACAAGACCCAGCAGGACATCTCTCTCATGACTTTAAATCCCCTCGGACTTCTCGCGTTCGTTGTTGTACAGCTGCTGACTCTCGGATCAGCTCTGTCGCAAGACTTTCCCACCAAACCCATCAAACTGATTTCACCTTATGCAGCCGGAGGGGGCACGGACATGTCCCTTCGACTCTTGAGCGATCGTTTGCAGCAAAAGTGGGGACAGCCCGTGGTGGTGGAATACAAACCTGGGGGAAGTGCCAACATTGGTTCTGAGTACGTCTTTCGTTCACCCCCAGATGGCCACACGCTGTTGTTAACGCCGCCACCACCATTGACCATCAACCGTCATTTGTTCTCAAAGATGAACTTTGATTCGATGTTGTTCAGCCCCATCTCACAGATCTATGAAAGCGCAAATGTCCTTTTGGTGGCAACCACCGTTCCGATCGACAACATGCAGCAACTCATTCGCTTTGCCAAAGAAAATCCGGGTAAATTGACCTATGGCTCACCTGGCTCGGGAAGCACGGGGCATTTGGCCGCAGAGATGTTGAGCTCCACTGCAGAGGTCAAATTCACGCACATTCCCTTCAATGGCACGGGGCCAGCCCTTGTGGCGGTCTTGGGGGGGCATATCGATTTGATGTTTTCTGAATTGAGTGCCGCTTTGCCACAAATCAAATCGGGCAAAGTCAAAGCCATTGCTGTGAGCAGCTTGAAGCGCAACCCCTCATTGCCCGATGTGCCTGCGATCAGTGAGACGCTAGCAGGATTCAGTGCAACGACGTCGGGTAACTTGGTCGGCCCTCCCAACATGCCAGCCAGTGTGGTGAACAAGATTGCATTGGCCGTCAGCGACGTCTTGCATGAGCCTGAGGTCATGAAAATGTTTTTAAATGTCAGCGCCACGCCCATGGGCAGCTCGCCTCAGGAGTTGGCGCAGATTTTAAAAGTTGACAGCGACAAGTGGGGCAAGGTGATCAAGTCTGTGGGCGTCAAGCTCGATTGAGGTCTTGCTTTGACCAACGCAGTTGGCCGTGCCCTTCAGACTCAAAACGTCCACGCTTTCAAAACATGGCATCGATGCCAACAACCCCTCACCATCAACCCCTTTAACTTAAAGAACAATTATGACGAACCGCGAAATAAGCTCTAGCTTGTCCACGTTTGATGAAACCGGTGCAACGATTCGAGGCAAGAACTTGTCCAGGGATTTGATTGGAGAAGTTTCATTTTCAAAAATGATTTACTTCTATATTTTGGGCAAAATGCCCACCCCTGAAGAGCTCAGCATTTTGGACGCTGTGCTGGTGACTTTGATGGACCATGGGATGTCGGGAGGGTTCAACGCCAGGTTGATTTACCGCAACGCGCCTGACTCCTTGCAAGGTGCCGTGGCAGCGGGTCTTCTTGGGATGGGAAGTCAATTTGGCGGCGTCATGGAGCAAGTGGGCCAGTACTTGGACGACATCGTCAAAGCGCCTGATCAAGAGGCCAAGGCCAGAGAGATCATCACCCAACACCGCGCACGTAAAAAAGCGCTTCCGGGTTTTGGGCACAACGATTTCAAGCCAGATGATCCAAGAACCCCTAAGCTTCTTGAAGTTGCTAGGAAAGCCAAGGTCAAGGGTGACTACGTCAATGCCCTCTTGTTGATGTCACGCGTGGTCGATGAGGTCGTTGGCAAGCACATCACCATCAACGCAACCGCGGGGATTGCCGCCTTGCTGGCGGAGATTGGTGTGCCTTTTAAGATCATGCGAGGATTTTCATTGATTTCCCGCGCCCCAGGCTTGGTTGGACAAATCCTTGAGGAGATCTCCAACCCCATTGCGGGTGACTTGATGCAGGTGATCAATGACACGGTGGTTTATAAAGGCGAGGTGCCTTGATGGGCTCCTTGGGAGAGGTCTTTTTTGTTGACACCACCTTTCGGGATGGCAATGCCAGCCTGTGGGCGGGTGGACTGCCCAATTCGCAAATACTTCCCTACATTGAAGATTTAGATGCTGTGGGCTACCAGTCCTATGAACTGGTGGCAACAGCGTTTTTTAAGAAGATGATCCGTGAGATGGGCGAGGATCCTTGGTACAGGATTCGGCAGGCGGCACAACTCTCAAAACGAACCAAGCTCAGAGCCATTGTGGGCCGCTCGGCTTCCTCTTTTGAATTCATGCCGGCCTCCATTTCTTACTTGTATTTGGAGAGGCTCTTTGCCAATGGCATACAAGAGGTCCGAATCTCAGACAGCTCCAACACGGCCAAGTACTGGCAACAAAGGGTATCGGATTGTAAAAAAATTGGCTTGGGCACCGTTCTCAACATCATCTACACCGTCTCACCCGTCCACTCGGATGCGTATTTTGAGCGCAAAATCAAAGAGGCTCACTTGGTTGGGCCGGATCGAATTTGTTTCAAGGATCCAGGCGGGCTGTTGACACCCGAGAGAACGGCTGCTTTGTGCGCCTTGTTTTTAAAGCACACCCATTTGCCCATCGAGTTTCACACCCATTGCAACACCGGACTGGGTCCATTGTGTGCGATGGAGGCGATCAAAGCCGGTGTCAGGATCATCAACACAGCGATGCCCCCCTTGTCCAACGGATCGTCCAATCCGTCGGTCCTCAATGTGCTTGAAAATGCCCGTTCTTTAGGCTACACCACCGATCTAGATCTTTCACGGGTGGGGAGAATCAGCGAAGGGCTTCTTGCCTATGCCAAGTCCAAGGGTTTGACCATAGGAGCTCCCTTGGAGTACCGAGAGTCTCACTTTACCCACCAAGTACCGGGAGGCATGATCTCCAATTTGCGCCATCAATTGAGCCAGATGAACATGATCGATCGATTGGATGCGGTGCTCGATGAAATCGTTCAGGTGAGGAAAGACTTTGGCTATCCCATCATGGTGACGCCTTATTCTCAGTTTGTTGGCGTGCAAGCGACCTTGAACGTGATGTCCGGCCAACGGTACAAAGAATTGAGCGACCAGACGATTCAATACGCCATCGGTCTTTGGGGCGAGACGGAGAGTCAAGCCTTTGATGCAAATGTCAAGGACATGATCTTCTCCAGCTCCAAGGCAAAGAAACTGATCAATTGGACGCCACCTGAATTGAGCTTGGGGGAAATTCGAGAGAAGTTTGGCGGACCGAGCGTCTCAGATGACGAGTTGATCCTGCGCTACTTGGGCGGCAATGAGCAGTTCGAACGTTTGAACAACCCGCCCGCCCAGCCGTCCTTCGGTTTCAATCGATCCACAAATGGCTCCACGCCATCCCTTGCCACTTTGAAAGAAAGAAGCCTAGGTAAAGCGGAGGTCTTGTCCTTGGTGCACGCATTGAGTCAAAAGGGCGATTTGGGCAAAGTTTCCATCACTTCTTCAGACATGAATCTGTATTTGTCCCACTGATTGAGTTTCATCAACACCCCATCCTTGCATCATGACACAGCAAAATTTAACCTACGATGAAATCGTCTCTTTGATCCAATCCTTTGAAGCTTCTAGTGAATTCAATCGATTCCATTTGAGGTATTTGGACTTGGAGCTCATCCTAGAGAAAAAAGGAGCGCTTCCTCTAGCGGCCCCCAGCCCTTGGAGGGGCGGGTCTCGTGACAACACAAGTCCTGTGCAGCGAGAAGAGCTAGGAAAAGAGCTAGGAGAAGAGCTACGAGAAGAGGAGCGAGAGCCCAGCCTTGCTGCTGTCAAACGCCAAGCGAGTCAAGCCTTTTCTGCAGCGAGCGCTTCAAAGGTCCCTTCGATGGCGTCCACACACGAAGGGCTCCTCCAAGTCACCTCTCCTATGGTTGGGACCTTTTATGCTGCGCCTGAGCCAGGCGCGGCACCTTTTGCAGTTCTTGGGCAAAGGGTGGAAGAGGATACGCAGGTCTGCATCATCGAAGTGATGAAGTTGATGTCTTCCATTGAGGCGGGCGTCAAGGGCACCATCGCTGAGGTCGCGGTCAAGAACAACGAGCCTGTTGAATTTGGTCAGGTCTTGTTTTGGATTCGGCCTGATTGATGAAGCACCCCGTGACGATACAAAAGGTTTTGATCGCCAACCGTGGAGAGATTGCCGTTCGAATTCATCGCGCTTGCCAAGAGCTCGAGATCAAAACGGTTCAAGTCTATTCCATGGCAGACCGCCATTCCATGGCGGTTCAGATGGCCGATGAGTCCCTGTGCATTGGTCCAGCACCATCGGCTCAAAGTTACTTGAACAAAAACCACATCATCGAAGCTGCCAAGCGCTTCAAGGTTCAGGCCATTCATCCAGGCTATGGGTTTTTATCTGAAAATGCCGATTTTGCAAAACTTTGCCAAGAGCATGGATTCATCTTCATTGGCCCAAGCGCTCAAGTGATCGCTCAAATGGGGGACAAGTCGAGTGCCAAAAGTGTGGCCAAAGCAGCCGGCGTTGCGACCACGCCGGGTTCCGACGGCATCGTAGGCAGCTTGGAAGAGGCCTTAGAGGTCGCGGGCAAGATCGGTTACCCGGTTCTTTTAAAAGCCTCAGCAGGAGGCGGGGGCAAAGGCATGCGCATTGTCCATGCTGGGTCCGAGCTTGAGCGGGCTTTCAATGAAGCCAAGCGCGAGGCCCTGTCATTTTTTGGCGATGAATCCATCTACATCGAAAAATACCTCACCAACATCAGGCACATTGAGATTCAAGTTTTGGCCGACTTGGAAAAAGTGTTGGTCTTCAGTGAACGAGATTGCTCAATTCAGCGAAGAAATCAAAAACTCATTGAAGAAAGTCCTGCGTCTGGTTTGGACGCCAAGCTGCAACAAAGAATTGCCTCAGCAGCCCTTCAATTGTGCCAACATGTGGGCTACCAAAATGCCGGCACGATTGAGTTTATTTTGGATATGGACAGTCAAGAATTTTATTTCATGGAGATGAACACCCGAATTCAAGTCGAGCACCCCGTGACCGAGATGGTCACGTCGTTTGATTTGGTCAAGGCACAGATCCAGATTGCCTCTGGCCAAGTTTTAGAAATCCAGCAAGAAGATCTCTTGTCAAAAGGGCACGCCATTGAGTGCAGGATCAACGCAGAAGACAGCAAGAACCACTTCATGCCTTCACCTGGTAAGCTCAGTGCAGTCCATTTCCCAGGGGGGCCAGGCGTCAGAATTGACTCCCATGTGTTTCAGGGTTACACAGTCCCTATGTACTACGACTCTTTGCTTGCCAAAGTAATCTGTTGGGGGCGTGATCGAGCTGAGGCCCTCGCTCGCATGAGGCGGGTGCTGCATGAGTTGCGCATCGAGGGGGTGAGCACGACCAAGGCGCTTCACCTGGAGATTTTGGATCATCCGACATTCACGCAGGGTGAGTTCAACACTCAGTTTCTAAGCCAAGCCTTCCATTTGAATTGAGGGCTTGCCTTTGAAGGGCTTGGGGTCATGGCTTGCTGCAAGTTGAACAGACTTCAAACTTCAGTCTTCTTTCAAAGCATTCTTTAAAAAATCCAGCATGCGTTTTGTTCAACACCATGAGCATGGATCAAATCCGTGAAGCTCAAAAAAAACACCCTCATAGGGTGTTTTAAAAAGTTTTTCAAAGGGAGTCTTTGATTTTTTGGATCAATAAAAGTCCATCAAAACCCAGGTTCCAACCAGGTCATCAAGACCGGGTTGAAAACTCTTCAGTGAATTATTTTGGCATGACAACAGAGTCAATAACGTGAATCACGCCATTGTCGGCTGTGATGTCAGTTTTGATCACATTGGCATTGTCCACTTTGACGCCAGAGGTGGTGCTGATCGTGATCTCTGAGCCTTGTACGGTCTTGACCTTGCCAGCTTTGACATCTGCAGCCATGACCTTGCCTGCGACAACGTGGTAGGTGAGGATGGATGTCAATTTGGCTTTGTCTTTAAGAAGAGCGTCCAGATCAGCTTTAGGAATCTTGGCAAAAGCTTCGTCTGTGGGCGCAAAAACCGTGAAGGGTCCTTTGCCTTTTAAGGTGTCAACCAAGCCAGCTGCTGTCAATGCAGCTGCTAGAGTTTTAAAGTTTCCAGCACCTACGGCTGTGTCAACGATGTCTTTTGCTTGCGCAGAAACGGACAAACCGAATGCAAGCACCGATGCGATTAAAAATGATTTCATGAGATACCTCAATTGCGCTTCAAGAGCGATTAGTTTGTAGAAAATACTACACCGCGATCCTATTCATCTGTCCCGATCCATGCCCTTAGACATATCAATAGCCGTCTTTAGAAAGGGTTATTGTGACGACGCTTGTTCATGACATAAATATGACATGAACGAGAGCAAAACCAATGAGCTTTTAGCTTTCTAATTCACACTTTCGGATCCATCAAAGTGGGTTTGAGGTCTTGAATTTTTTTCTTTCAACGAAACATCTAAAATGAGCTGGTATCAATTCAATATTTCCCTATATTTTGGAAGAGTCCGTTCATGTGGAGTCACCTTTTAATTGCATCCAATTTGGGTATCATGTTTTTCTTTAGTTTGGCCGTCGCGCCGACGGTATTTAAAGTCCTGCCAGCAGAGTGGGCGGGGGTGTACGTTCGACACTTTTTCCCAAAGTACTACCTCTATTTGGCAGCTGCCTGCCTCCTTGCTGCTGTTGTTAGCGAAGACCTCACCTTGATAGGAAGCTCTGTGAGCTGTGGTGTTTTGTTCCTCTTTCTGGCTTTATTTTTAACACCTAGAATCAATGCAGCCAAAGACGCTCATCAACTGAAGCTTTTTAAACAATTGCACATGCTCAGTGTGTGCATCAATTTGCTTCAAATGGGACTTTTTACCTACTTGTTGACACGACCAGTGGTCATGCTTTGATCCATGGCGTTTGAACACCATGACCCATGACCTTGCCAAAAAAATGAACGCTCTTGTCATAGGCTCTAGTGGCTCTATAGGTGCGGCTTTTGTTGAAGCATTGAACCAAGATACCCATTGCGCACCTGTTGTTGAAATGAACCGGACCCTCTGCCCAAGTTTTGATCTTTGCGATGAGCGGGGCATTGAAGAGGCGCTTTCAGATGCAAAATTCACGGGGCCCTTTGACTTGATCGTTGATGCGACGGGTGCATTGACCCTTGATGCCGTGGGACCAGAAAAATCCCTGAAGTCGCTTGAAGGCGACGTCATGAGCCAAGCCATGTGGGTCAATTGCATTGGCCCGGCGCTCTTGTTAAAGTTGCTGCTTCCCAGGCTCTCAAGCGAGAGGTGCATCTATGCCAAGCTGTCAGCTCGAGTGGGTAGCATCACCGACAACAAATTGGGTGGCTGGTACAGTTACCGCGCTTCTAAAGCGGCCTTCAACATGGTTCTTCAAACGGCAGCCATCGAGCATCACCGGCGCAATAAAAAAGCTGTTTTTGTTGCATTGCAGCCTGGCACGGTGGCTTCGGTCCTCTCAAAGCCCTTTGTCCAAAGCTTGGATGCGATGAGCGCCAAAGACTCGGTGAGTCAGATGTTAAAAGCCATGGAGCGACTCCAGCCCAAGTCTGGGGCGCATTTCATCGACTTCAAGGGCCAAGACATTTTATGGTGAAGGTGAAAAGCTCTTGTGTGGATCATGCCAAGGATGTTGTGTGCTGCTTGAGGACGATTTTGAAAACCAACACCTTGAGTCCACTTGGCTGCGCTCCTATCCGTTTTAACCCGCTTGTCGCATGCACCCCTAGGGTGGCGTGCGAACACGCTTCTTTAGGTCAACGATGCCTGTTACAAGAAATTTGATTGTGGTCCTTGGAGACCAGCTCGACTTGGAGGCTGCAGCCTTTGATGGTTTTGATGCCAAGCATGATCTGGTGTGGATGGCCGAGGCCCAGGAAGAGTCCACCCACGTTGGGTCGAGCAAGCAACGCATCGCTCTCTTTTTGAGTGCCATGCGTCACTTTGCACAAGCGCTTCACAAGGCCAAACGACCGCTCCTCTACCACCGCCTGGATGACACAGGCCCTGCGGCCGCTTTGAACAGCTTGGGTAGCAAATTGCATGCAGATCTCTTAGAGCTCTCACCATCTCGGGTGATCATGACCCAGGCGGGTGACTGGCGAGTTGTCCAACAGTTGACATCCGTGGCCAAAGCCGTGGGCGTGCCCCTTGAAGTTCGCGAAGATCGGCATTTCTTCACCACGGTGGGTGACTTCGAGGCCCATGCCAAGGGTCGCAAGTCCTTGCGCCTAGAGTACTTTTACCGTGAACTGCGCAAGCGCCACCATGTTTTGATGGACGGCGATGAGCCCGTCCAAGGCCAATGGAATTTTGACGCAGACAACCGAGAGACCTTTGGGGCCAAAGGACCTGGTGAGTTACCCACACGCTCCTTCTTTGCACCGGACGCCATCACCAAAGAGGTGATGGAGCTTGTGCGCGCACGCTTTGCCAAGCACCCCGGTAAACTGGACAGCTTTGGCTGGCCCGTCAACCGCACGCAGGCCTTGGAGGCACTTCAAAGGTTTGTGGATGAGCGTCTAGCACTTTTTGGGCGTTATGAGGATGCGATGTGGCCTGGAGAGCCCTGGCTTTATCATTCACACCTGTCTTCGGCCATGAACCTGAAGTTGTTGTCCGCACGCGAGGTGGTTCAGGCCGCAGAACATGCGTACCGAGCTGGATGGGTTCCACTGCAAAGCGCTGAAGGGTTCATCCGTCAAATTCTGGGCTGGCGGGAATACGTGCGTGGTATCTATTGGACTCAAATGCCTGGCTACATGGAGCGCAATGCGCTCAATGCCCAAGAGCATCTTCCGGAGTTTTTCTGGACCGGTCAGACTGACATGGCGTGTCTGCGAGACGCTGTGACGCAGACCCTAGAGCACGGCTACGCACACCACATCCAGCGACTCATGGTGACGGGTCTTTTTACGCTGCTTTTGGGCGTTCAACCCCAACTGGTCCATGCTTGGTACTTGTCGGTCTATGTGGATGCCGTGGAGTGGGTCGAACTGCCCAACACCTTGGGCATGAGCCAGTATGGAGATGGTGGCCT
>CAIMNS010000128.1 GCA_903842945.1 uncultured Burkholderiales bacterium | reverse complement strand
CGTGCAAACACGCATTCAAGGTCACATGGACATTGACTTGAACGACAAGGGGCTTTGGCAAGCCTCTAGGCTTGCACCGAGCTTGGCCGATGAGGGCCTCGCTCAGGTCTACACCAGTGACCTCTCGCGCGCCAAAGTGACAGCACAAGCCTTTGCACACGCTTTGGCGATCCCGCTCCTAGAAGACCTAGGGTTAAGAGAAAGGCATTTTGGCCTTTACGAGGGCCTCACGTGGCAAGAGCTTGAAGAGCTCCACCCCCAAGAAGCCCGCGCATGGAAGTCGCGCGATCCGCATTGGGTGCCTCCACAAGGCGAGAGCTTAGAGATGTTCAGGCTGCGAATTGTGACGACCATCAACGGCTTGGCGGCGAAACACCTGGGGGAGCAAATTGCCATCGTCACCCACGGGGGGGTGTTGGATGTTTTGTACCGAGTTGCCACCCATCAATTTGACCAAAGTCCAAGAACTTGGAGCCTTGGCAACACCTCCATCAACCGTTTGCTTTGGTCCAAAGAGGGGCTTCACTTGGTGGGTTGGGGAGACCAAGCGCACTTGGAGCAAACACCTCACGCTGAGCCATCAAAAGCTTTTTTTTAAGTCTCGCTCAGCCCCTGGGCATCTCTGGGGGTTTGAGACCCAAATGCGCATAGGCCGCAGCACTTGCAATGCGCCCCCTTGGCGTTCTTTGTAAATAACCTTGCTGAAGCAAATACGGCTCGATCACATCCTCAATGGTGTCTCGCTCCTCTCCAATGCTTGCGGCCATGTTGTCCAAGCCCACGGGGCCGCCGTCAAAGCGAAGGATCATGGTCTCTAAAAACTTTCGATCCATGACATCCAAGCCCAACTGATCCACATCCAACATCTCCAAGGCTTGATGGGCCAAGTTTTGTGTGATCTCCCCCGTGCCCTTGACCTGCGCATAGTCCCTGACACGTCGCAGCAATCGATTGGCGATCCGAGGCGTGCCTCTCGAGCGTTTGGCAAGCTCCAAGGCGCCACTCGGCTCTATATGTGTTTTTAACAACTGCGCCGAGCGAATGACGATGCGGTTGAGTTCTTCGACGGTGTAAAACTCAAGCCTGGACACAATGCCAAAGCGGTCTCTCAAGGGATTGGTGAGCATGCCCGCGCGCGTGGTTGCACCGACCAAGGTAAAGGGCTGCAAATCAAGTTTGATGCTTCTTGCCGCAGGTCCCTCGCCAATCATGATGTCGATCTTGAAGTCCTCGAGGGCGGGGTACAAAATCTCCTCGACCACCGCCGACAAGCGGTGGATCTCATCGATAAAGAGCACATCGTTTTTCTCCAAACCGGTCAACAAGGCCGCCAAGTCCTTGGGCTTTTCCAGCACAGGCCCGCTGGTTTGGCGCAAATTCACCCCAAGCTCGTGGGCAATGATTTGACTGAGCGTGGTCTTGCCAAGACCAGGGGGTCCAAACAAGAGCACATGGTCCAAAGGTTCGCCCCGTTGTTTGGCCGCTTGTATGAAAATACTCAACTGCTCACGCACCTTGACTTGACCCACGTAGTCTTCTAGCGACTTGGGTCGCAAAGCCCGCTCGATGGCCTCCTCAACAACGGAGCTCTTGCGCGCATCCACCACCCGTGCGTCCTCGGCCTGCTGCTCTATCACAGGACCCCAACTTGGACCCTCTGAGGCTTGGCGCAAGTTCTGTGGCCCAGACTTTTGCAACTTCAACGCACTCTTGGGCAAGGGGGTGATGTCATCGGTTTGAACACTCATGTTGTTTGGCTTTGCTGCATACGTTGAAGATACTTTGACCGATCAGACGGGCGCTGATCCACCGCTTCAAGTTGACAGCGACTTCAATGCCCACTTGATGCCCTCACTGACACTCAGCTCCAAGGGCAGGCTCTTTAAAGCCAATTGTGCCTCCTTTTCGCTGTAGCCCAAAGCCACCAAGGCTTGGAGGACATCGGCTTTCTCGCCTTGCGGGCCCTTTTTGTCAAGCCCCGTGGATTCGCCAAGCCAGTCCAGTTTACCTTTGAGTTCTAACAAAAGCCGCTCCGCTGTTTTTTTGCCGATCCCGGGAATTTTCACCAAAAAGTCGGCTTCTTGAGACTGGATGGCTTGGGCCAAGTCACTCACACTCAGGCCACTTAAAATCCCCAAAGCGGTTCTGGGTCCCACCCCAGAAATTTTAATCAGTTGCCTAAAAGCATCGCGCTCGCCAGCGCTTAAAAAGCCAAATAGAATTTGAGCATCTTCTCTGACGACAAAATGGGTCAAGAGCGTTGTACGCTCACCCACGGCCGGTAAATGATAGAAGGTGCTCATGGGCACCCAGACCTCATAGCCAACGCCATGACAGTCCATCAAAATTTGAGGTGGCGCTTTTTCAGCCACCACCCCTGTTAGCCGTCCAATCATGCATGCCCCTTTATTTTGTAACCAAGGATTATCGACTTGATTTTGAAACACACTTTCTCGCCTTTGAACAACACCAGGCTGTCTCATCTCTGTGGCCCCCTGGAGGAGCACCTGAGGAGCATTGAAGCACAACTGAATGTCAAAATCACGCGCCGCCAAGGCCACTTCAAAATTGAAGGACCTCAGGGGCTGGCCACTCACGCCTTGCACATCTTGCAATCTCTTTATGAACAAGCCCGCCGCCCGATTGAGCAGGCCCATGTTCACCTCATGCTCAGTGCGCCACCCCCTGATCTTAATGCCTCTGGCCAACCGGTGCCTCTCTTGACCAAACGAGGCGACTTGAGACCCAGGACGCCCAACCAAGGCCACTACATGGACCGCATCAACACGCACGACATCACCTTTGGCATTGGCCCTGCAGGCACCGGAAAAACATATTTGGCCGTGGCCATGGCCATCGATGCGCTAGAGCGTCAATCGGTGCAACGCATCGTGCTCACAAGGCCCGCGGTGGAGGCCGGCGAAAAATTAGGTTTTTTACCCGGCGATTTGGGCCAAAAAGTAGACCCCTACTTGCGCCCCCTTTATGACGCTCTTTATGACCTGATGGGCTACGAACGTGTTCAAAAAACTTTTGAGCGCCAGGCCCTTGAGATTGCACCCTTGGCCTTCATGAGAGGGCGCACACTGAACCATGCGTTTGTGATCTTGGACGAAGCTCAAAACACAAGCACGGAACAAATGAAAATGTTTTTAACTCGTCTTGGACTGGGCTCCAAGGCGGTGATCACCGGAGACATCAGTCAAATCGATTTACCCAAAGGCCAACAAAGCGGCCTGATCGATGCACAAAAGGTGCTCAAAAACGTTCAAGGCATCGCGTTCTCCACCTTCACGTCGGCCGATGTGGTTCGCCATCCCCTGGTGGCCAGGATCGTGGACGCGTATGACAAAAAACGCGCCGTCTAGCTTGTGTGGTGTGATGGATTCAAATGCATGGTTGGGAGGCATCCAACCTGCCTTAGCCACCACCTTTGTAAGATGCTCCATTCTCCATGCCCCATGCCCAATCCCCAAGGTCCACACCCATGATGCAAGCTTTCCCTTCAACCGCACTTGAACTTTCTCTTCAATTTGGCAAAGAGCTCGAGTCCCTAGACCATAAACGCATTTTGACTCGCTACTTTGTCAGCAAAAGTTTGAGTGCGTGTCTTGAGCATTTGACATGCCAAGCCAGTTTCACCGTTCGCGTGGTTGGCCAAACGGAGGGGTTGGCGCTCAATCAAACGTACCGCGCAAGAGCCTATGCCACCAATGTGCTCACCTTCTCCTATGCCAGCGCCCCAAGTGTTTTGGCCGATTTGGTTTTGTGTGCGCCAGTGATCCTGCAAGAAGCCAGCGACTTGAACATTCCGCTCAAAGACCATTACCGTCATTTGCTCATTCATGGCGCCTTGCACGCCTTGGGACATGACCACGAAGAGGATCCCAAAGCAGCAAAAATCATGGAAGACTTGGAAGTTGAACTTTTGTCGCGCTTTAAAGTCCCCAACCCCTACGCCCCGTAAGCGGCTCAAGCCCTCAGCTTTTTTTACAAGTACTTGCCTTCATGGCCTTCGTAGTGAGACTCCATGTCGCTTGGTAAAAGTTGAATGGAGGCTCTGAGCCCTGGCACCTCGCTCATCAAGGCTTGTTCCACCGACACCCTCAAGGTAGCGGCCCGACCCAAAGACCAATTGAAGGGCATGTGCATGTGCATGTCGATGTAGCGGCGCTGGCCAGCCCGTCGCGTGACCACATGATCAAAGCGGATGACTTGCGTGTGCTCGGACGCGTGAGAAAACCCCTCCAGCGTTGCGTGGATCTTCTCCATCACCTCGGGCTCCAAGGCTTCATCCATCAGCCCTTGCGAGGACTCCCACAACAAGGAAACACCTTCCTTCATGATCACCAAAGCCACCAAAACGGCGACCAAAGAATCCAACCAAATCCAACCACTCAACACCACCAGACCCACACCCACGACCACGCCAAAGGAGGTCCAGACATCCGTGATCAAATGTTTGGCGTCCGACTTCAAGGCGATGGAGCGGTGCTCTTTGGCTGCACCAAACATGACCCAGGCTAAAAATCCATTCAAAGCCGAGCTCACCACAGACAAGATCAAACCCCATCCGACTTGATCCAAGGGCTCTGGGTTGAACAAGCGGTGGCCTGCCACCCAGACGATCCCTAAAGCCGCCACAATGATCAAGATGCCTTCAAAGCCCGAAGAAAAATATTCGGCCTTGTGGTGACCATAAGGGTGGTCTTCATCGGCTGGCCGTTGGGCGACCGTCACCATCATCAACCCAAAAATCGCACTGGCCAAATTCACCAAGGACTCCAATGCATCTGACAACAGACCTACAGAGTCGGTCAGCCACCAAGCACCCGTCTTCAGGGCAATGGTGATCAAAGCCACCACGACCGACGCTTTGAGCATGGCCTCTGGGGTCAACCAATGTGTTTTAAGATGTTTGTTCAAGGCAAGGCTTCAAAAAGGAATCGGAATTTTCACATAGAGATGCCCTTAACAAAGGGCTTCTCAGGCTTGAAGAGGCTAAAAAAAACCCAGAACACGTCTACATTTTTTTAGCTTCAGCTCAAGTGCACTTTTGCAAATCGTCGTTTGCCCACTTGCAGCACATAGGTCCCAGCGGACAACTTCAAGCCCTTGTCACCGACCCCTGAGCCGTCGACTTTAACGCCTGCACCTTCAATCAAACGATTGGCCTCACTGGCAGAAGGGGCAAGTCCGGCGGCTTTGAGCAGTGCGCCAATCCCCATGGGCGCCCCCTGTAGCGTGATCTCAGGCAACTCATCAGGCACCCCGCCTTTGCTTCTGAGTTCAAAGTCTCGCTCGGCCCCATCTGCCAAGGCCTGGCCATGAAACCGTGCAGTGATTTCTTTGGCCAAGGCCACTTTGAGTGTTTTGGGGTTGAGGCCGTTTTGAACCTCCAGGCGACTGGCTTCAATCTCTTGTGTGCTCTTGAAACTTAAAAGCGGGTACCACGTCCACATCAACTCATCACTGATCGAGAGCACTTTTGCAAACATGGTGTTGGCATCCTCGGTGATGCCGATGTAATTGTTTTTGCTCTTGGACATTTTGTCCACCCCGTCCAAACCCACCAGCAAGGGCATGGTCAAAATACATTGGGGCTCTTGACCGTGCTCTTGTTGCAAGTGACGCCCCATCAAAAGATTGAACTTTTGATCCGTGCCACCAAGCTCCAAATCGCTCTTGAGGGCCACCGAGTCATAGCCTTGCATCAAGGGGTATAAAAACTCGTGCACACTGATCGATTGTCCAGATTTAAAACGTTTGTTGAAATCATCCCTCTCCATCATGCGAGCAACCGTGTACTTCGCGGCCAGCTCAATCATGCCACGCGCACCCAAAGGATCGCTCCACTCGCTGTTGTAGCGGATCTCGGTGCGCTCGGGGTCCAACACCAAACTTGCTTGTTTGTAATAGGTTTGTGCGTTTGCTTGAATTTCCTCTTTGCTCAAAGCCGGTCTGGTGTTGTTTCTTCCCGATGGGTCCCCAATCAAGGTGGTGAAGTCCCCAATCAAAAAAATCACCTGGTGCCCCAAATCTTGCAATTGCCGCATCTTGTTGAGGATCACGGTGTGCCCCAAATGGATATCGGGTGCGGTAGGGTCCATGCCTAGCTTGATCCTCAAAGCTCGCCCCGTTTGGTCCCAGTCCTTTAACTTCTTGATCCATTCCAACTTGGGCAGCAACTCCTCACAACCCTTTAGCGTGACGTCCAAGGCCTCTTGGACCGAGGGACTTAAAGAGGCTGGATCGGTGATGGCGTCGTTCATGTGTTCAAGCCAGTGGCGTTAAGGGTTGAAAGGGTTGTAAACCGGGGTTCCTTCAGCTCCATCCTGCAAAAGGTCGCTTTTTAGCTAAAAACCCATTGCTTTTGAAGGCTTACCAAGATAAACCTCATTTGATGCATTAAAAAACACGTGCAAATGATTTATACTGGATATAGATCATAAGTTCTATATTCAATCGTTGATTTTAGCCTGATATGCTTGGGTCTGTAACGGTTGAATTGGAGTTAAAGGGATGGCTTGCTCAAAAATTGGGCTAGCACGTCTTTATTGTAGACTTGCGCTTGACGGCGTTACCATCTTACGTTGTGGCCTCTTGGGCTTTGTTCAAAGGCCTTCGATCGCAAGGGATGCGTTGGAGATTTTGTTGTGTTAAAACTGTTGTTTCGCGTTTTGGTTCTGGGGCTTGAGGCGGGTCATTGGCTTGATGTGCATGCGAAGCGTGCTGCACATGCGATTTGGACCCGTCACTGGAACAAAGTCAAAGCCGCCATTTACCTCTTTTTGGCTTTGGTGATCGTGGGCTCTGGCGCTTCGTTCGCCTTGGTGAGCCTTGGGCCTGACGCCGCACGGTTGCCGCCTGTCTTGATGACCCAAGACCTGGACCTCCTTGCACAAAGCAAGCGCCACGCCCTAGAGGTCGGTAAGGTCATCGATTTGGAGAGCGCAACAGACACCTCATCTGGCTCATCTGCCTCATCTGGCTTATCCAGTAATAGCTTTGAAGACTTGAGCGCACAAAACAAGCCCGAGACACCTTCTTCATCAAGTCCCTTGGTTCAAGATCGCTTTTACACCACCGAATGGTCCCGCGGCAACGACACCGCTCAAAACACCCTCCAACGACTTGGCATCCATGACCCCCAAGCCTTGGCCTTCATCTTGTCCACGCCCAGCACCAAGCAAGCGCTCTTTGGCAAACATCAACGCTTGCTCAGTGCGGTGCGCGATCAGACCCATCGTCTTCAAGAGCTGAGCGTGCGTTGGGGTGACGAAGACCCCAATTACTTCAACCGCCTGACGCTCAAACGCAATGCGAGTGGCTTTGAGGTCCAGCACGCCAACGTCCGATTTCAAACCCAACTCCAAGTCGCGGGCGGGCGCATCAAGACCTCCTTGTTCCAAGCCACAGATCAGGCAAGAGTGCCCGATGCCATTGCCACCCAGTTGGCCGAGATTTTCTCTGGAGACATTGATTTTCATAGGGCTTTGAGACAAGGCGACCGTTTCTCTTTGATCTATGAAGTCATGCTTGCAGATGGTGAAGTCTTCAAAGTCGGCAAAATATTGAATGCCGAGTTCATCAACCGCGGCAAGTCCTATCAAGCCGTTTGGTTTTCTGAGCCCCATCAGCCCAAAGGCGATTACTACGCCATGGATGGGACGAACCTCAGAAGAACTTTCTTGGCCTCTCCCTTGGCTTTTTCGCGTGTGACCAGTGGTTTTAGCATGCGCATGCACCCCATTTTGCAAATCTGGAAAGCCCATCTTGGTGTGGACTACGCAGCCCCTACCGGTGCGGCTGTTCGAACGGTGGGCCAGGGTTTTGTGGAAAGTGCTGGTTATCAACAAGGTTTTGGCAATGTGGTCTTCATCAAACATCCCCAAGGCCCCTTGACCGTTTACGCACACTTGTCTCGCATCGATGTCAAAAAAGGCCAAGCTGTTTCTCAAGGGGAGGTCATCGGTGCCGTGGGCGCAACAGGTTGGGCCACTGGACCGCATTTGCATTTTGAATTCCGATTGAATGGACAACACCAAGACCCCATGTTGCTGGCCAAACAAAACACCCCCATTCCCTTGGCAAGCGAGCTCAAGCCTCAGTTTTTAAAGCAGGCTCAAGTGGCCAAGACGGCCTTGTCTGGCTTGACAAGCCTTGAAACTGTAGACCTCGACTGAGCTTTCATGGCGCTTCAAGTTGGCAACTGAACCCACAAGATCGCCACTGTCTTCTGAGCGCTTAGACCCAAGCACGGAGCTCTTCATGGGCCTGATGTCAGGCACGTCTTTGGACGGCGTCGATGCGGTGTTGATCGACTTCCAGGGCAGCCCTCAAAGCTTGGGACATGCGTTCACCCCCTTTGAGCCAGCGTTCAAAGAAGAGTTGCTGCGCTTGAACAGCCCAGGCCCCAACGAGTTGCACCGCGCAGCGCTGGCCAGCAACACCTTGGCAAGTCTCTATGCCCAAACCTGCAATGGACTTCTCAAACGCTTAGGTCTCCCAGCTGATCGCATACAAGCCTTGGGTGCGCATGGTCAAACCATCCGTCATCAACCCCAACTGCATGACGCATGGGGCTACAGCACCCAGTTGCTCAGTGGGCCCTTGCTGGCCGAGCTCACGCACATCGACGTGATCCACGACTTCAGATCGCGAGATCTTGCGGCTGGCGGTCAAGGGGCACCGCTTGTGCCCGCGTTTCACCAACATTTTTTCGCAAGCGAGCGAGCATATCGGATCATTTTGAACATCGGCGGCATGGCCAATGTCAGCATCCTTGCGCCCACGTCCCCCTCAAGTCCATCGCAAGCTCGCGACAACGAGCGGCTCTCTTTCTCTTGCTCTGGCTTTGATTGCGGTCCTGGCAATGTCTTGATGGATGCCTGGTGCCTGCGTCACACTGGCCAAGCCTATGACGCCCATGGGCAATGGGCTCAAACAGGGCGCACGCAGGAGGCTTTGCTCTCCAGCTTTTTATCTGAACCCTTCTTCAAATTGCCCCCGCCAAAGAGCACGGGGCGCGACTTGTTCAATGAAACTTGGCTTGACGCCCATCTCTCTGGGCCATTTGCTCAACTACCGAAGGAAGACGTTCAAGCCACCCTTTGCGCCTTGAGCGCACAGAGCATTTTGTCCTCGGTGGATGCTTTTTTTCAGGATGCCCCACACCTGCACCAGCAAGACCCAAGCATCGAAATGGTCGTCTGCGGAGGCGGCGCTTACAACCTGGCTCTGGTGCAAGACATCCGTGCGCGTGCACACCTCTTTACCTCCCTCAGAGACATGAAACTGTTGAACTCTGATGTGCTGGGTGTTGCTCCTGAGCAAGTGGAGTCGTTTGCCTTTGCGTGGCTGGCCCGGCAAAGGGTTTTGGGTCTGAGTGCCAACCTACCCCAAGCCACGGGTG
>CAIMNS010000127.1 GCA_903842945.1 uncultured Burkholderiales bacterium | reverse complement strand
GAACCAAAAGGGGCAAAAGAGCTTCAAAAGCCTCTAGGCCAAGAGCCTGGTGCACAGACCCCTTGAGATGAGCCAGATCGATGCGGCGAGCGCTTCAGGGGTTGCGGGCCCGCCCAAGAGCGTGGTGATCGACACGAACGTCATCTTGGACATGTTCTTGTACACGGATCCGAGGGTGAGCGCTCTGGTCGCGGCCTTGAACTCGGGGGAGTTGCAGTGGTTGGCAACTCGGGTGATGAGGGAGGAACTTGCGCGGGTGTTGCAGTACGAGCACCTTCAAAAAAGGTTGATGGCCAAGGCAAGTGCAGAGGGTGCCTCCAGCGATGAGGGATCTGCAAGTGCAAGTGCAACTGCTTTGTTGATCTTGGGGAAAATGGATCAACAGGCGCAGGTCCTTGAGGTCGCGCCACGTGCGAGCTATGTCTGCAAAGATGTGGACGACCAAAAGTTCATCGACTTGGCTCAAGCCCATCGATCGATGCTGATCTCCAAGGACAAGGCGGTATTGAGCATGAAAAACCGAATGGCCCGGGTGGGCGTTCAGGTGATGAGCGTTTATGAAAAGACAAGCTCACGGGAGCAAGGCCAGTAAAGTTAGCAAGGCCAGCAAAGTCAGTTAGGTCAGCAAGGCCAGCAAAACAACTCACTGAAGGACCACATAGCCCCTGGCATACAGGCACTTTTGCATGTGCGTTTTCATTTGCAGGTCCATATTGCTCACTGCAGCGTTCACCCCTGTCAAGCCACCGATGATCAAGCTTGCCGTGCGTTCGGCACTGGCAGCCGCACCCAAGGCAAAGCCCAAAAAAGCCCCTTGGAGCAGACCATGGGGCACAGCCTCATCTGCCCGGGTTTCTTGTCTGGCCCATTGAGTGCACTCGGTGAGGTCTTGGGGTCTGACTTTGACCAAGCCCCCAAAGGTCTGTATCTGCGGCTTGTATTGGGGTGTGGCGCAACCGAGCAAGTTCAGCAACAGCCCCAAAGCAAGGACCCACAGCAGCAAGTGCTGGAGAGGCTTTTCAATACGCATAGCCGAGTTGGAATTTGACGATGGGAAAGTAACGAATGCCAGAGACGCTGGCATTGAGTTTTTGGCTTTGCGCGTTCAAGTTGTCATTGAAGCCGGGCAGGTTGGTGAGTCCTGGCGTGGGGGACAAATTGGCGTTCATTTTGCCAAAATCAAAGCCCAAGTCCGTGTTGAATCTAAAGCCTGTATAAGAGGCCACATGGTCAAAGCCCCATCCCAAACCCAAATAAGGCATGAAGGTCGGGAAAGAGATGTTGGCATTGAGGCCCTGAGCGTCGCTCAAGGGGTAAGCTTGGCCGTTCAAGCTGATGAGCCCGTTTTTGGAGGTTGCGGCCAGTGACACATTGGTGGGCTTGATGTTAAGACCCGTGCTGATGTGAAACACCGAGTCAAAGGGATGCCAGTCCGCATACAAGGCGGTGGAGGCCAGTTCGATCTTGCCCTTGTAGTCGATCCCGTCTTGCGAGGTTTGATAGGATTTATTGAGATCGGTGAGTTCAGCGCGAAGAATCAAACCGTTCTTCATTTCTTTGGCCACACCGAGTCCCAGGCCTGTGGTGCCCACAATGGAGTACAGCAAAAAATTGCTCGATGTCTTTTGTGCGATGGCCGTAGGGCTCAAGCAAACACCGAGGAGCCCCCATAAAAACGGCCCAAGGAGAAGGATCTGTTGGCCAAGGCCTTGCGCCATCAGATGTTTGGCCTTGGATAGGCGTTTGGCTGAGGGCGAACGTGATGAAGTTGGCATTGGCGTGTTCATAGGAGGGAGCTCTGTTAAAAATACCCTGTCAAGATCTGTACCTTAACCCAAGGCACCGCCCCTGTAAACACGAGCGACAGTAAGGTGTGCGTAACGCCCAAGTAAGGTCTGTGTCATGCCGTCACGAAAGGAAGTAAGGTAAGTAAGGTAAGTAGGGTAAGGTCGTAACGTAAGTAGGTTGTGTAAGTAGGTTGCGTAGGGAAGTAGAGAAAGGAAGTAGAGAAAGGAAGTAGCGTAAGGCCCGCACCAAGCACCTGCTTAAGAATACAGGGGGACTTTGGTGCACGCCAGGTTTGGCGTGCACCAAGAGACCGTTCAGCGCAATGGAGCGGGTGGTGGTGGCGGACTTGCTGGGTTGGTGTTGAAGGGGTTGAAGCCTGCAAACCCAGGGGTGTTTTGGGCAGGTGGCGGGTTGTTCGGCTGGGCTTGTACATCGTCGCTCAATGTTTTTAGAAAGGCCACGACGTCGTTGACTTCAGCGTCCGTGAGGGCAGGCGGGCCCTTGGGTTGGATGTTGAACGGAGCGCGGTCAGAGACGATGTTGGAGAGGTAGGCGGCTGGCAAATCATTGGGAACACCCGCTGGGCCATACCAACGTTTGGGGTTGGTGTTTCGAGTGGCGTAAAAGCTCACAACATCTTTGAGGTTTCTAAAAAATCCATTGTGCATGAACACCTCTCGATTGGCCACATTCCTGAGGGATGGCATGCGAAAGGTGCCGCAAAACTTTTCGATCGAGACCGTGCTTGGGACGTTGCTCGTCAGGGCGGGCTTGCTTCTTTGTGGACCGCAAAGACCCAGATCAAAGAAGGACGGGTTGGCGTTACTGGGGATGGCGGTGTTTCTTGGAACCCCCGTAGCGTAATGGGCAAAGTCGGTAAAGAGGTTGTCGCTTGGTACCTTGGAGTTGGGGTTCATCAGATGACAAGATGCACAGTTGCCTTTGTCTGGACTCATAAAGAGCGACATGCCGTTCTTCTCGTTGGGGGTGAGTTGTGCTTTGCCTTGTACAAAGCGATCGTATTTGGAGTTGAAGGCGTTCAAAAAGGTACTGCCTTCAAAGGCGGCGATGGCCTCTCCAATTTTTTCATAGGCCAAGGTGGGGTTGTTGAAAATACCCTGACCATAGAGGGCTTTGAATTGATTGGCATAGGGCGACTTGGCGACCTTTGCAACCACCTGTGCCCCGCTGGTGTTGTTCATCTCAACGGCGGACAAGAAGGGTTCCAAGGCTTGTTGCTTTAAATTGGCCGCCCGTCCATCCCAAAACAAGCCGCCCATGGGGTCGGTGTCGCCGTCTTTGACCCTGAAGCTGAACCCTGGCACAAATGAACTGTAGGCATTTTGCATGGGGTTTCTCAGTCCAAAAGAATTCGGCAATGAGCCCAAGGCCACACCGATCCTAGAGCCATTCAAGCTGGAAAAGCCTTTGTTGGCATCGTGACAATTGGCGCAGGCGGTGCCCGCGGGTTCAGACAGGCTCTTGTCGGTAAAGATCTTTTGTCCCAAACTTTGAAGGTCGCTCAAGGGGGCAGTCGCTGCAGGGGCTGGTGCAGCAGTAGGTGTAGGTGATGGAGCTGGAGCTGGAGCAGAGACGGGTGGTAGCGCCCTGGGCAAGACCTGGGGCGCTGGTGTTTGTGCCCCACTCGAAGCCGCCATGCACAGTCCAAGGAGCAAGCTCAAAAGACCAGCGGGAGATGCTGAGTTGGCAATGCAGGAGCCACGTTGAACGGGTCTGCCAACGTGTTTTGAAGCGGGGGCTTTGAGATAGAGGTTCATAAGGGGCTCCTTTGGGTGAATGAGGATGGCAAACAAGAAGAACAATAAAAAGTAAAAGAACAATGAAGAGAACTAGAACAAGAAAAAGGAAAGTTGAACGAAATCGAGTACGGATTTGATGTCGAGCAATGGAGACTTGGTTGATGAGGACTCATGGCTTGCTCGCTGGTTTGATGGCTCGAACCTGGTTTTGTCCATTGACGATTTG
>CAIMNS010000126.1 GCA_903842945.1 uncultured Burkholderiales bacterium | reverse complement strand
TTGTCTGCAGAAAGGCTGCAAATGAAGCTCACTGGCAAGCTTCAAGCGCCGGAAGAAGTCATTCTCAACAAGTCGGTCAAAATGATCGTCGACCAAGTCGACGCCATGAAGCGGCTGGTCAATGAGTTCAGAGACTATGCCAGACTGCCTCAAGCCCAGTTGGTGAGCTTGGACTTGAACGCCTTGGTGAGTGAAGTGGTGCAGCTGTATGGCACAAGCCTGGATGTCCAAGAGAGCCCTCAAGGAGATTTGGGTTTGTTGCAGTTCAAAAGCATGGATGCCAGTGGTTTGACGATCGAGGCGAGCTTGGATGTGTCTTGTCCAGAGATCCAAGCCGACCCCCTGCAGCTCAGGCAAGTGGTGCACAACTTGATCCAAAACGCCCAAGATGCGAGTGAGGGCAAGCCCACGCGTCAAGTGCGCTTGTCCACCCAGTTCAATGCGGCATCGGCTCGGGTGCGTTTGCGCGTTGAGGATTCTGGCGGGGGATTTCCGGACTTCATTCTGAAGAGGGCCTTTGAGCCTTACGTGACCACCAAATCCAAGGGAACGGGTTTGGGGCTGGCGGTGGTCAAAAAAATAGCCGACGACCATGGCGCGCGCATCACCTTGAAAAATTTAGAGGCTGAAGGGGTTGTTCTTGGAGCCCAAGTATCTTTATCATTTGCAGTTGCGCAATCACAACAGAATGTGGTCTAATTCTAACCATGGCAAATATATTGGTTGTTGATGATGAGTTGGGAATCAGGGACTTGCTCTTTGAAATTCTCAATGACGAGGGGCACACGGTGGAGCTGGCGGAGAACGCCGCTCAAGCGCGGCAAGCCAGACAGCTCGCTCGTCCGGATTTGGTGCTCTTGGACATTTGGATGCCCGACACCGATGGGGTGTCTTTGCTCAAAGAGTGGTCGGCCCATGGTCTCTTGAACATGCCGGTCATCATGATGTCGGGGCACGCCACCATCGACACCGCCGTAGAAGCCACGCGCATTGGCGCCTTGGCTTTTTTAGAAAAACCCATCACCCTTCAAAAGTTATTGAAAGCCGTTGAGCAAGCGCTGCAAAAAAAACCTGCACCTGCGCACGCTCAGAGTGTTGCGGCGTCAAGCGCCAATTTCTCCGCCAACGCATTGCCAGGTTCAGGCACGCTTTACCCACCTGGTCAAAATCCATTGAGAGCGCCAGCTCCTGGGGCCTTGTCGCGTGCAGGAATGGTGTCCGGCGCACCTCAGTCGAGCATGGTGCATGGAGTTCAAGGCAGTGGTTTTGCGAGTGAAGGCCATGCGTATGGCATGGACGCGGGTGGGCAGATGGGCGCCATGCATTTGTCGGCCACGCAACAAGTCTTTGAACTCGATCAACCCTTGAGAGAGGCGAGAGACGCTTTCGAGAAGGCGTATTTTGAGTTTCACTTGGTGCAAGAAGGCGGCTCGATGACCCGAGTGGCTGAAAAAACGGGGCTAGAGCGCACCCATCTTTACAGAAAACTCAAACAACTCGGTGTCGATCTCTCCAAGACCAAACGCAGTCTGGGGCATTGATCGAATGGACACTTCGTGTCCATTGGTTTCTAGGGCGCTGGCAGCCATTTTCTGACCCAGGCCTGTATAGAACGCTTTAATAAATTGTGATGGGCCCTGTACTTTGTGCCCTGAGCCCTCAGTCTCTATTTTTAAGCAACCAAAGCAACTGATCCCCATGATCGAATAGATCGGGAGCATTGGGCAAGTGTTGGGTGTCAGCCCAGCGTTGAAGTACCTGCTTTGTTTCTGTCAAAAGCAACGCCTCACGCAACTTGGCCAAATCCAAGGCGGCTTCACTTGCCCGGGCGCGTTCAGGTCGACCGATGGCCAGGAGTTGGGCTGCGGTTTGAAGGTGTTGAATCTCTCGCAAAAGACTCACCTGAGCGTTCAGGACTTGTGGGTTACTAAGT
>CAIMNS010000125.1 GCA_903842945.1 uncultured Burkholderiales bacterium | reverse complement strand
AGACTGCTGCATTCAAGGCTGGCCGCTTGATGCTGGAAGAAATTGATGAGTGTGTGGATGCTGGACACAGCTTTGCTTTTGAAACCACGCTGTCTGGCATGGTCTATTTGAAAAAGATCGCCCTGTGGCAGGCCCACGGCTACCAAGTCAAGCTATGGTTCTTGTCCTTGCCCAATGAAGACATTGCCGTGTCCAGGGTGGCGCATCGTGTTCAACAGGGTGGGCACAATATTCCTGAAGACGTGATTCGCAGACGCTTCAAGGCAGGATTGGCAAACTTCCATGAGCGTTACCGCAAAGTTGTGAACTCATGGGCGTTTTATGACAGCTCAGGCATGCACCCTAAACTAATTGACTGGAGCAACAAATGAACACCAAAGACATTCGCACCTCTACCGATCCAGATCTAGCTGGCTCATACGCAGCCATGGAACGTGCAGCACGTGCCGCTCAAGATCTCGCCATCAAAACTAATACCGGAATTATTGTTGCTGTTGATGGCAAGACAGTTGAATTGACTGCTGCTGATTTGATTAAGCTACGTAACCAAGAAGCGCAGCAGTCGTAGTATTGAATTTGAAAAATGCTACTTGCTCGTCTGACAAATAATGGATCACTTGAATCGATTTGATGCGAAATCAAACAAGTCCTCCTTCTTTATTAATCAATCAGTGAATTGAAAAATTTATCGTTTATCAAGCAATTGATTGGAAAGTTTTTCTAGTTGCGCAGATAAGTCGCGAACAGAATCTGTGAGCCTGAGCATTTCTTGCTCTTTTAAGATGTCAATTTTTTCATGAAGCAACTCAATTTCAAGCTCAGCCTTGACATTGATTTCATAGTCATTTTGTGCGTGTCGCCTATCCAGTTCTGATTGCCGATTTTGGCTCATCATGATGGCAGGCGCTGTATACGCAGCCTGAAATGAGAGAAGTAAATTCAATAATATAAATGGATACGGATCCCAAGCTTTAGCACCACTTAGGGCATTTCCAAGAATCCACAAAACAATGCCAGTACTTTGAAAAATAATAAATCGCCAAGATCCTATGACTGATGCCACTTGATCAGCAAGTCTTTGACCTCTAGTGAGTGTGGGAATCGCGATTTGTTCAAGGTTCAGCGATTTGTTTGTTTTATCCTTTTCCCTTTGGCGATGTCTGCGGCGGTGTTCTCGGAGCAGTTCAAGTTGCTGAGCGTCTTCTTTCGAAATAGATGGACTATTTACTGATGTCTGCGTGGTAGTCATTTGGACTTTCGAAATAAACGAATACTCAATATACGCCGTTTAATGCCAAATCAAGCAAGTCCTCGATTTATTGGCATTTGGCAATTGAAATTACACGCGAATCCCATAGACTCGGGCGTTAGTAAGAAATATTAGCCGAGGTCATCATGTGCAGATGGGTTGCTTACGCGGGTCCAGAAATTTACCTTGAAGACTTGATCTTCCATCAAGAGCATTCCATTGTGAGCCAAAGCTTGGCCGCAAACCAATCTGCTTGGGTCACAAATGGCGATGGGTTTGGCGTTGCTTGGTACACCCAACGCACAACACCTGGACTTTTTAAAGATGTGCTGCCAGCTTGGAATGACGCCAATCTCCGCTCGCTCGCAGCACATATTCGCACCAAGTTGTTTTTTGCTCATGTCCGCGCCACCACTGGCACTGCGGTCAACAGAAGCAATTGCCATCCGTTTATTTGGCAAAACTGGACCTTCATGCACAACGGCAAGATCGGCAATTGGCATGACTGCAGAAAAAGTGTAGAGGATCTCATTGATCATGTGCACTACCCACACAGAGAAGGCACCACAGACAGT
>CAIMNS010000124.1 GCA_903842945.1 uncultured Burkholderiales bacterium | reverse complement strand
GGTCGTGGATCACCCCTATCCGAGTTTGACCAAGAACTACCACTACGAAGCTGAGTTGGTCGCAGCCATAGGTGTGGGGGGCAAGAACATTTCCATTGAGCGTGCTTTGGAGCACGTGTGGGGCTATACCTTGGGTCTTGACATGACCCGGCGTGACTTGCAACGTGCTTTGGGAGACGAGAAAAAACCTTGGGAAATCGGCAAGAGTTTTGATTTCAGTGCACCCATTGGGCCCATTCACAAGCTTGCTAAAACAGGGCACTTCAAGGAAGGCGCCATTTGGCTCAAGGTCAATGGCGTCACCAAGCAAAGTGCCAATTTGAACCAGATGATTTGGTCGGTGGCAGAGCAGATCAGTAAACTCTCAGAAGCCTTTGAACTCTTTCCAGGAGACATCATTTACTCCGGTACGCCTGAGAATGTGGGCCCTGTGGTCAAGGGGGACGTGATAGAGATGCACATCGATGGTTTGCCCAATTTGAGTGTCAAGATCGTGTAAAACGCTCGCATTTCCTTTTTCGCGCTCAGCGTTTCCCTTACATTCCTATTTCTTTTCTAAAGAGCAAGACATGAATTCAGAGGACATCAAAGCAGCGGATGGTTACGCAGGCGACATCTCCCCCGAAGTGGCCTTCCAATGGATGCAAAGTGGCCAATGTGCCTTGGTGGATGTGAGAACCGATGCCGAGCGCGAGTGGGTGGGCTTTGTGCCAGGCGCCTATGCGGTGGCTTGGAAGCAGTGGCCAGGCATGGTACCCAATGCCAATTTTGAGCAAGAGATACGGGCGGTTTGCGAAAAGGCGGGCGTGAACCGCGTGGCGCTTCTTTGTCGAAGTGGGGTGCGATCTATTGCTGCCGCAGTCTTCGCGACCGATTTTGGGATCGAGGCCTTCAATATTCTGGAAGGTTTTGAGGGAGATCCAGATGACCGTGCGCACCGCGGACAAAAGGGCGGATGGAGAAAAGCTGGGCTTCCTTGGAAACAAAATTAAAAAGCGCTAAAACAAGCGTCAATTGGCTTGAGGTGCTTGGCCAAGCTTATAGGTCAGCTGTAAGATGTAAGAGCAAAAAGTGATGGACTGCCCCACGCAAATGACCGCCATCGGCGGTCATGTTGCTTCAAGCTCTGTTTTTTGAGTGATGCAAGGTCAGCTCGTGGGTGATCTGGGGCTTTACTGAGCGACCATTTGGATCACGAGCTTCATCCCACAAGCATCTGCATATCGGCGAAGCGTATTGATCGATGGCGAATGGTCTTTTTTGCCTAAACTGGACTCAATGCGAGCGACCACAGGTTGAGAAACGCCCATGCGTGTAGCCACCTCGGCTTGTGTGAGACCTGCTGCTGCACGCGCCTTTAAGAGCGCAGCAAGGGCGGCGAATTCGTCTTCCAATGCGTCATAGGCAACAGCAAATTTTGTATCTGTTTTACGGCGTTGATTGGCATAGTCCTTTGGGTCAAAGGGCACTGGGTTGAATTGATGTACGGCAGTCATGTTTGAATCTCCTTTTGACGTTGACGAGCAATCTCAAGTTCTTTGGTAGGCGTCGCTTGCGTCTTTTTAATGAACCCGTGCAAGATGACCACTCTACGCCCAACCATACAACAGAAAAAAGCTCTCCCATTGCCCTCTGCACCCTTGGCTCGAATCTCAAACAACCCATCCCCAAAGGGTCGAGTGTATGGCATACCCAGGTTTGGGCCTGAGGTCATCATCTGCTTAGCAATTCGAACAAAGCTGGCATTGATCCCAGATGGCCAAGCTTCAATTGACGCTTGAACTTTAGAATTAAAGAACTCGAGTTGATAATTCATGAGTTATGATTATAGCACTTATGCTATTTTAATCAAGTCCAGTCAAGATCATAAAGTTGAGATGCAGCATAGAGTTTTTTTACTCAATGTATGAACTGCCCTTGTTCAGATGACTGCCATCGGTGGTCATTTTGGTTT
>CAIMNS010000123.1 GCA_903842945.1 uncultured Burkholderiales bacterium | reverse complement strand
GCTCCAAAGGATCAGTTGGCCTCTTGCATAGGTAAAGTTGGAGGAGGTGATGCCTAAGCCCTCGCTGATCAATTTGCGCGAGGTTTGGGTGTCGGCTGATAAAAACACATCATAGGGTGCGCCAGATTTGATTTGTGCGTAAAGTGCCCCCGTTGCCCCCAGTGAGTAGTTGACTTTGACGCCGGTTTCTTGGGTGAATTTGAAGGCGATGCTTTGAATGGGTTTGGCAAAATTGCTAGAGACTGCCAAGGTGAGGTCTTGGGCAAGCATGCTGATCGAGCTGGCAACCAGGGTCAAGAAGATCAACAATTTCAACATGCAGCGTTTCTCGCTATTCTAAAAAAGAATAGCGAAGTATACTCAACTTTCTGCCACCCCACAGGATCTCGGTCATGAAAACCATCCGCCCGCGCTACAAAGCGGCATTGTCTGAAGAGAGCACGGACAAGCGAATTGAAATCCTTAAAAGCATTCGAGAATTTGGCTCCATCTCACAAGCCGCCCGAGAAGTGGGGGTGAGCTACAAGGCGGCTTGGCAGGCGGTGGACACCTTGAGCAACTTGGCCGGTGTGCCCTTGTTGGAAAAGCTGGTTGGAGGCGCCGGTGGGGGAGGGGCTTCATTGTCTCAAGCTGGAGAAAATTTACTTCTTGCCGCTGCCAGCCTACAAAAAGCCAGGCGCGAGGCCTTCGAAAAAATGGAATCCTCCCTGTTGCAGGAGAGCGCGATCTCAAGCCTCAAAGGCTTGCATGTTCGAACCAGCATGCGAAATCAATTGCCCTGTGAATTGGTCTCCTTGAGCCCCAAACACGGGGCGCTTCGGGCGGGCTTGAGGCTGTCAAATGGCGTCAAGGTGTTTGCCTTGATCACCAAGGAAAGTGCGCAGTTGATGGGCTTAGATAAAGGCATGGGTTTGCTAGCACTCTTTAAGGCCACTGCAGTTCGTGTTGCACCGGTCTTGGCCCTCACGGAGGGGTTCAACGTGTTGGTCGCCAGCGTGGTCCGAGCGCCTCCTAGGAGACGGGGAGGGGAGGTGGCCTTGTCGATCACGCCTGAGCTACGGGTCGTTGGTTTTTGCGCATCTGGCACGGTCTTGGGCGTGGGCGAGCGTGCGATGGTGATGTTTGAGGAGTCTTCGTTGGTGATTGCTTTGCGCGAATGAGCGCCAAGGGTGTCTGCTTCTAGCAGGGCTTATGCGGCCAAACTTTCTTGGGGAATGTTGACGATAAAGTTGGTCAACCCTGTGGAGTTGGACGCTGGAAGCATGTGGTGGTTCATGGCACTGAAAGCCTTTGCGATGTCTCGGCTTTCAATGGCGGAGATGATGTTGGCGTGTTGCTCATAAGAGGTTTTGATGTGTCCAAGAGCGCCAAAGGCATGTTTGCGGTAGTAACCAGTGACGGTGCGAATTCTCATCACCTCTTGTCTCAGATAGGGGTTTCGAGTGGCCTTGTAGATGATTTCATGAAATGCGAGATTGGACTTTTGCCAATCGATCACGTTGTCTGAATGCACAATGCTTGCACTCTTTTCGTGCAGCGCTTTGAGGCTGGAGAGTTCTGAGTCAGACATTCTTTGGCAGGCCAATTTGGCTGCTACGCCCTCAAGCTCAGCGAGAAGTTCCCACAAGGAGAGCAATTGTTGGAGGCTCATTTTGGCGACAATCATCCCGCCTCGTGGTAGGCTGGTGATCAGGCCTTGTGCTTGGAGTTTGATCAAGGCCTCTCGAATAGGGGTTTGCGATAGTTTGTGCTTGTTGGCGATGGTGTTTTCATCAATGGAATCCCCGGGCAAAAGGACCCCGTTTTTGATGTCTTGCTCAATGAGCCAGTGAATTTTTTCACTGGCTTTTACAAAAACGGATTTGTCGGTGGGCATGAGATGGTTTAATTCTTGCTTAGTAAAAATATCTTAGGGAGCTATAAATATAATTATAGAATGCTCTGAGCTCAGTGTCTTGCGGATTTACAAACCATCTTCTCAAAGGGTCTTTGTGTCAATGTCACCAACAAATTTGGCTTTGAATGCAGAAATTTGGAGTCTCCATGTTCAAGACGCCATGAGGCAGTCCTTGCCAAGTGTTGAGTTGTCTGAGCGTGATGTTAAACGATGGACCAAAACATTCAAGCGCCTGTTAGAGGCTTGCCCCACACTTTTGCAAGACCATGACAACAGTCTCGACGCCTCACCCCATGTGAGCCCGGACCTCTTGTCCATCGGCCAAAAAAGTTGGATGGATTTCAGTGAAACTCTCTCTCGTGTCTGAATTGCCTGGCACCATTTTAGAGCTTCAATCTTGGTTGAAGAAGGGCAAGCTCTCGGCTTGTGAGAGCTTGAAGATACAACGAGAGCGACTCGTCCATGAGGCAAACCTTCAAAATGGATTTGTGGAGGTTTTTGAAGAGAGTGAAGCCAACGTGCCCAAGCCTGCACCTTTGTATGGCGTAGGCTTAGCTCACAAAGATATTTTCGAACTCGATCATCGCAGCCCAGGCATCGGTCTGGGTCAAGGTCAATCCAACATGCTGGTTAAAAATTCAACTTGTATAGAAGCCCTGCACCAAGCTGGAGCATCCCATTTTGGTGCTTTGCACATGGCGCCCTATGCTTGTGGATCAACCGCACAAAATGAGTACTTGGGTGCGTGCCTCAATCCCCTGAACGCCTCAAGCGTGGTGGGTGGCTCGTCCAGTGGAAGTGCTGTGGCTGTTGCGCGTGAGTTGTGCTTTGCCTCGCTGGGAACAGACACCGCAGGCTCCATTCGCATACCCGCTGCTTCTTGTGGCCTCTTTGGTCTGAAGACCAGCATGGGTCTTTTGTCAACCCGTGGTGTTCATCCCTTGGCCCCCCATTTGGACACGGTGGGCATCTTGGCCCGCTCTGTGGACGATCTTGAGCAAGTGTTGGTTCAAATCAAAAGCCACGAGCCTGTTGAACAACATGTTCATGCCCCGGTTTTAAAAGAAGCCAAAGAGGGCAGTCGCATCCATTGTTGGTTCCCCTCCCATCAGCTTTCCTCAAGCGTTGCTACTCAAATGCTTGAGTGTGTGCAATCTCAAAAGGATGTGCTGATCACAGAAGATTTTAAAGAAGAGCCAAGCCTCAGTGCTTTGGCTGAGATGGTGCTTTATCAGCAGGTCTTTGAAACACATCGAGGGCTGCTTCTTGAAGATTCTTCTGCGCGCCCTTGCCCCAAGGCCTTGAGGGAGTTGATCTGTCTTGGCGCCGTTTTACCCAAGGCTTGGTCTGTTCAAGCCTTGACGTCAAGAGGCGAATCGCTCAAACGCTTTGTGGAGCGGTACCTGAAGGAGCGCGACTTTTTCATGCTACCCGCTTTAGGAATAGATTTGCCCACAGCAGATCAAGTGAGCGTTGGCCACGCTCAGTTTGATGCAAAGACCTTGCTCTCACTTCACAGGTTCATGGGTTTTGTGAATTATTTGGGATTGCCTTGCCTTTTGTTGCCCATTGGCCAAGATTCAAGGGGCTTACCCGTCAGTGTGCAGGTGCTGTGCAGGCCCTTTGAAGAGTTGAGCCTTTTGCGCTGGGCCAAGAACTTCATCGGTGAGCGCTTTGGAGCTCAGTGTGTCACCCGCCTATTCACGTCCACAGCTTAATTATTCATTCTTTTGTTGAAAAAATAGACCATGCCCAAAATACAAGCTTCTCCCGCTTTGTCAAGGTTTCGAGTCATCGATCTGTCCAGGGTTCGTTCTGGTCCCAATTGTGTTCGTATTCTGACCGACTTTGGCGCAGACGTCATTCGCGTCGAACCCCCTCAGGGAGTAGATCCCAATGAAGCTTTGTTCGCCTCAAACCGTGAGGGGGGAGATTTTCAAAACATCAATCGAAACAAGAGATCGATGACCTTGAACCTCAAGCGACCCGGCGCCAAAGAGATTCTCATGCGTTTGATCAAAGATGCGGACGTGGTGGTGGAAAACTGGCGACCTGAGGTCAAAATTAAATTAGGCCTTGATTATGAGTCTCTCGCCAAAGTCAATCCGAGGATCATCTTGGCAAGCATCTCTGGGTTTGGTCAAACAGGGCCCTACGCCTTAAGACCAGGCTTTGATCAAATCATTCAGGGCATGGGGGGCTTGATGTCCGTGACCGGTCACCAAGATGCAGGACCGGTCAGGGCTGGCTTGGCCGTTGCCGATTTGAGTGCTGGCTTGTACGCGGCTTTGGGTATTTTGACGGCTCTGTTAGAGCGTGAAGTCTCTGGTCTTGGTCAATGGGTTCATTCCTCCTTGTTGCATGCACAAATTGCCATGATGGATTTTCAAATGGCCAGGTATTTGAACGAAGGCGATGTTCCTGTTCAAATTGGCAACAATCACCCCACATCGTGCCCCATGGGATTGTTTGACGCAAAGGATGGCGTGTTCAATTTGGGTGCATCAGGAGAGGGCAATTGGGTCAAAATGTGTGAACTCTTGGGTCAGTTACAGTGGCTAGAGGATCCAGAATTTAAAACGGAGAGTTTGCGTGTGAAACACCGAGAGCGTTTGAACCTAGAGTTGGCCCAAGTTTTTAAAACCCATACCGTTCATCACTGGGTCAATGAATTGAACAAGGTAGGCGTACCTGCGGGTCCTGTGTATTCCGTGCCAGAGGTGTTTGAAGACGAACAAGTCAAACACTTGGAGGTGGTCTCAAGCCTTGAAAGCCCAACGGGTCAACAAACACACTACATCACCCAACCTGTCATCTTGCAAAGAACACCCGCTCGCGTTGTGGCCCCGGCGCCTGCCTGGGGTGAGCACACCGACGAAGTGCTCAAAGAGGTCGGTTACACCGACGCCGAAATTCAACTCTTTCACGAGAACCAATGCGTTTAAATCATGAACATTTCACACCAAAACTCTGATTCTTCTGCGATGAAATCCGAACGCGATGTTGTACTGAGCATGGACGCTCATGTGGCCACCATCACTTTCTCCAATGAGCGCCGTTTCAATGCAATGTCCCTGTCCATGTGGTTAAAACTTGGAGATTTGCTCGAGCAGCTCAATTCAGACACCCAAGTGCGTGCGCTGGTGCTCAGAGGCGATGGAGATCGCGCTTTTGTCTCTGGTGCTGACATATCTGAATTTGGGGAGCAAAGAAACGATCCCGCTCAGGTTGCCAATTACGACCACGCCGTGTCCAGGGCGCAGGGCGCCTTGGCCAAGTTTGCCTCACCCGTCATTGCTGCCATCAGTGGGATTTGTTATGGGGGTGGCTTGGGTTTGGCCTTGGCATGTGACTTGCGTTATGGTTCTGAGAGTGCAAAGTTCAGAATGCCAGCCGCTAGATTGGGCCTCGGTTATGCCTTTGGTGGTGTCAAAAGAATGATGGCCGTTCTAGGTCCTGCCAAAGCCAGTGAAGTGTTTTACACAGCCAAAGTCATTGACGCCCATCAGGCGCTGGGTTTGGGCCTCTTGAATGGCATAGAGACGGATGTGTTCAAACAAGCTCATGCAACAGCGGTTTTGATATCTGAAAACGCGCCCTTGACCATCAAGGCGGCGAAAATGGCTTTCAATGCGGCTTTGAACGGATCTGATCCCTTGGAGGTGGCGTTGGTGGACGAAGCGGTTAAAAACTGCTTCAAGTCCAAAGATTATTTGGAAGGGCGAGCGGCCTTTGCTGAAAAGAGAAGTCCGCTTTTTGTGGGGCAATGAGTGTTGAGTGTGAGTTGTTCAATTTTTTATTTTTGGAGCAATGATGAAGAAAATTTCTACTGTTAAAGGTCTCTTCAGTGTTTTATCACTGACTGCTATATCCGCCTTGGCCATTGGGCCAGCACCTCAGCCTTTGGCTCAAAAGGAAACGCTGACGGTTGGATTTGTGAAGGTGGGTCATCTCTCCCCAATGCTGAATTTGGAGGAAGAACTCAAGAAGTTCAATGTGGAAGTCAAACGCGCTGAATTTGTGCGCTACGCCGATGCGAGAACGGCACTCTTGTCCAATTCAGTCGACGTCTCAGCCGTTGGCCCTGGAGACTTGGCCATTGCCGCTTCTCAGGGGAGCAAAAATCTCATTGGTTTAACCGGTGTTGCGAGTTCAGCAAAAAACTTGGTGGTCAAAAAAGGTGTGGTCATCAACGATTGGAAGGACATTGCAGGCAAAAAAATTGGAATCGCACCTGGTTCAGCGGTTTGGTTTCAATGGGCCATGACCTTGATCGAAAAAGGCGTGCCTTATACAAGCTTCACACCCGTCAACATTCAAGGCGGTGGCACTGCGTTCGTGCAGGCCATGAAAAGGGGTGACATCGATGCCATGGTGCTGTGGGAGCCCTTTGAGTCTCAGGCGGTGGCCGAGGGTGAGGCTTATTTCGCCAAAAACATGGACTACTCCAAAGCCAAGTCCGTGGGCGCAGAGCTAGGCCTCTTGGCCGCCTCAAGAGAGGCCTTGACCTCCAAGAAAGAGGCCATTCGTCGCTTCATGTGGGTCTACCTCAATGCGGAGGAGCAAATGGCCAAAAACAACGATCTTTTTGCCGACTCCTATGCCAAATTCACGGGTTTGCCTTTGAATGTGACCAAAGAGTCTTCTAAGTTGATCAAATTAGGTGGCGTTTTGAACAAAGAGCAAGTTCAACTCTTGGCCGAAGCTGCCTTCAAACAAGGCATTGTTCAAAAGGACGTGACGCAAGAGGCCGGGGCACTGTACGACGACGCCATCGCCCGAGAATTTAAAAAATAAAACCAGATCATGCACAAACTGCACCAATTTCTTTTCGGCTTGATCGTGCCTGTGCTGGTCTTGCTGTTATGGCAAATCGCAGCAAGTCAACCCGACATGGCTGGCATTGTGCCTACGCCTTTGGCGGTCATGGACGGTTTTGCCGGATGGATTTGGGGGCAGCCTGGCCTTGGGCTCAATCCGTATTTGGGCACATGGGTGTCCAATGTGGCGTACTCGGGTTCAAGGGTGGTGCAAGGTTTTTTTTACTCGACCGTGTTGGGCATTCCTTTGGGGCTTTTGATTGGTCGCAGCAAGTTGATATCAAAATTGATCGATCCCATGATCCAAAGCCTCAGGCCCATCCCGATCACGGCTTGGTTGCCTTTTTCGATTGCTCTCTTTGGTATCCGTGACATTGGAAGTGTTTTCTTGATTTTTTTAGGTGGCTTTTATGCGGTGGTGGTCAACACGACCCAAGGCGCTCGCGATGTGGACAGGAATTTGGTGCGCGCAGCTCAGATGATGGGCTGTCGACCAGGCCAGTTGCTTTGGAGGGTGGTCTTGCCCTGCGCCATGCCCGCCATCTTCACGGGCTTGCGCGTGGGTTTGGGGATCTCATGGACCGCCGTGATCGTCTCGGAAATGGTGGCCGTCAAGTCGGGATTGGGTTACGTGCTGTGGGACGCCTATTACGTGGGTCGCATGGACATTGTCTTGGCAGACATGGTCTCCATCGGGGCCATGGGGTTTGTATCGGACCGAATCATTGTGGCCATGGAAAGCAAAGTCTTGAGGTGGAGAATTCTGCAAAACCATTGAGTTGAAAGAAGCCTTAGATGTTTGACGGTCCTTTGAACGAGTTCACCTACCCTTTATGAGCGGAATTTTCTAACATGAACCCACTTGCGATTGAAATCCAGCGGTTGTCCAAAATTTACACGAGCAGCAGCGATGTTTTGGCTCTTGATGAAGTGGACATTCAAGTCAAGTCGGGCGAGTTCATTGCGCTCTTGGGCCCCTCGGGTTGTGGTAAATCCACGCTTTTGAATTTGATTGCCGGCTTTGAGAGCCCGTCCTCGGGCAGCTTGTTGGTCGATGGTGCAAAAGTACTCAAGCCCGGGCCCGATCGAGGCGTTGTTTTTCAAGAGGCCGCCTTGTTTCCTTGGTTGAGTGTTTGGGACAACGTGATTTTTGGTCCCAAAACGCAAGGCAGAGATAAAAAAGACTACGAACAAAAGGCCCACGAGATGCTTTCCATCGTTGGCTTGGAGAATTTCAAAGATCACTTGCCGATCCAACTGTCTGGTGGCATGCGTCAACGCGTGGGCATCGCACGCATCTTGACCATGGGCTCCAAGGTCTTGCTGATGGACGAGCCCTTTGGGGCCTTGGATGCACAGACTCGACTGAGCATGCAAGAGTTGTTGTTGTCTGTTTGGCAAAAAATCAAACCGACCATTGTTTTTGTGACCCATGACATCGATGAAGCCATCTTTTTGGCCGATTCAATTTATGTGATGTCGGCCAGGCCCGGGCGCATTCAAGCCAAAATCAGCGTCGAGTTTGAGCGCCCCAGAAGTGTGGAGCTCACAACAAGCCCAGCTTTCAACCACATGAAGCTGGATATTTTGAAACAAATAAGACACTGATCTTTACCCTCCTTTTTTTTAATCCTCATTCTCATGGCAAATCCAAGAATTCCTTATCGCTTCTCCAACGACGGTCCTGCTTTAAAGCCCCATGCAGAAGGTTCGATCATGGTTCATTTGGTGGTCAACGTCGAACATTGGGAGTTTGATGCCCCGATGCCCAGAACCATCATCACCCCACCTCACGGCAAAGAGACGGTGCCAGATGTCCCCAACTTCAGTTGGGTGGATTACGGCATGCGCTGTGGTCTACCGCGCATCATTGAGGCCATCACCGAGCGGGGTTTGACGGCTTCCACCAGTTTCAATGCTGGGGTGATAGACGCTTACCCCCAAGCAGCGATGGCCATGAAAAACGCCCAATGGGAGTTCATTGGTCACGGTGTTCATCAAAAATCTTTGAACCATGCAGGCGCCGAAGCAGAGGTGGTGAACACGGCGCTCGATATGATCGAGAGCTTCACGGGCAAGCGTCCCAAGGGGTGGCTAGGCCCTGGACTGCGCGAGAGCCACACCACGCCAGAGACCTTGAAAGCGGCAGGCATTGACTACGTGTTCGATTGGGTGGTGGACGATGTGCCCCATTGGATGTCGACACAAAACGGTCCGCTTTTGAGTTTGCCCTACAACTTAGAGATCAACGACTCCATCATCTACGCGGTTGAAAAGCACGCCTCCAATGAAATGTATGACCGCCTCAGCAGCACCCTGGCTTTGTTCAAAAGGGAAGCCCAAAAGAGACCCCGTGTTTTGGCCCTTGGCCTTCACCCCCATTTGATCGGTGTGCCCCATCGATTTGGATCTTTTGAGAGAATGCTTGACTTGTTGATGGCAGAGCCAGAGGTGTGCTTTATGCAAGGTCAAGACATTGCTACATGGTTTGTTGACCAAGTACCCAGCCCCTAAGTCTTGGTGAATTGATGAATTGATTTAACTTAGAAAGTATTGCCATGGATTTAAAACTCAAACACAAACAGGTGATGGTCACCGGAGGCTCCAAAGGGATAGGTTTGGCCACAGCCATGTCCTTTGCCAAAGAGGGGGCCGTTCCGACTTTGGTCTCTCGCACCCAGGATTCGCTTGATGCGGCTTGTGCACGTATTTTTTCTGAAACAGGCGTCAAAGCGAAAAGCATCGCACTGGATTTAAGCGAGAGTGGTTCGGCCAAAAAACTGGCGGCGCAATGCCAAGACATTGACATCTTGATCAACAACGCGGGTGCTATTCCAGGTGGCAATTTGATGGACGTGGGCGAGGAAAAGTGGAGACAGGCCTGGGAGTTGAAGCTTTTCGGCTACATCAATTTAACGCGCGAGGTCTTGCCTTTGATGCAAGGCAGAAAAAGCGGCGTCATTGCCAACATCATTGGTATGGCAGGTGCCGCACCCAGAAATGCCTACATTTGTGGCTCAACGGCCAATGCAGCGCTGATGGCTTTTACCCAAGCCTTGGGTGCTTCTTCTCAACTGCACGGTGTTCGAGTGTTTGGCATCAACCCCTCACCCACCAAGAGTGAACGCATGGAAGGCATGCTCAGAGCGCAAGCCGCACAAAAATGGTCCGATCCTGAGCGTTGGATGGAGTTGACCGTGCAGATGCCTTTTGGACGCATGGCAGAGCCACAAGAAATTGCAGATCTGACCACCTTTTGTTGCTCACCCTTGTCAAGCTATTTGACGGGCAGTGTCATCAATGTGGATGGTGGACAGATGTTTGCTTGAAGCGTCAGATCTTGTTCAAGCCGCTCAGAAGCATCGCAAAAAAAAGAATTTCAATTATTTAAAAACTCTCGCAAAACATGTTTAAAAATCGCAATCCTCAATATGATTTCTCGGATTTAAGGGACGGAGTTCGTTCGGTGGTCTCCCAGTTTGACTCACGTTATTGGCAAGACTTGGACGAGAAGAGGGCTTTTCCGGAGAAATTTGTCGATGCTTTGACCCATGCCGGTTGGTTGAGTGCCTTGATCCCAGAGGAGTATGGGGGTTCTAATTTATCGCTGGTAGAGGCCAGTGTGGTGATGGAAGAAATCAATCGCGCTGGTGGCAATTCAGGTGCGTGCCATGGTCAGATGTATGTGATGGGCTGTGTGGTTCGACACGGCAACGAGCAACAAAAGCGTGAGTTGTTACCTCGCATCGCCAGTGGTGAGTTAAGAATGCAGGCCATGGCCGTGACCGAGCCCAGCACGGGCAGCGACACCACCAAGCTCAAGACCACCGCCGTCTTGAAGGGAGACCGCTACATCGTCAACGGTCAAAAGGTATGGACCTCCAGGTTGCAGCACTCAGACTACATGCTGCTTTTGGCCCGAACAACGCCGCTGCCTGAGGTCAAGAAAAAAACCGAAGGACTCTCCGTGTTTTTAGTGGATTTGCGTGAAGCGGTGGGCAAAAGCATCACGGTTCGGCCCATACGCAACATGGTCAACCACGAAACCAATGAGATATTTATCGATGGCTTAGAAATCCCAGTTGAAAACCGCATTGGTGAAGAGGGCCAGGGTCTGAAGTACATTTTGGATGGCTTGAACGCAGAGCGTATTTTGATTGCTGCCGAGTGTGTTGGAGATGGCTATTGGTTCATTGAAAAAGCCACGGCCTATGCCAAGGACCGGGTGGTGTTTGATCGACCGATTGGTCAAAATCAAGGCATCCAATTTCCAATTTCAAGGGCCTACGTCAACGTTGAGGCCGCTAGCCTCATGCGCTACAACGCATGTGCCATGTTTGATGCGGGGGTCAATTGTGGGGCGGAGGCGAACATGGCCAAACTGCTCGCGGCCGATGCGTCATGGGAAGCGGCCAATGTATGCTTGCAGACCCATGGGGGTTTTGGTTTTGCCGCTGAATACGATGTAGAGAGAAAGTTCAGAGAAACCAGGCTTTACCAAGTGGCACCCATTTCAACCAACATGATCTTGTCTTATTTGGGTGAGCACATCTTGGGCATGCCCCGCTCTTACTGAGTTCAGGAAAACAGATGAACATTCATCAAGTCATCGTTGTTGGTGCAGGCCCCGTGGGGCTCTTGTGTGCTTTGGATCTGGCGCGTCAAGGCGTGCAAGTGTGTGTGCTTGAGCTCGAGCCGAGCACGACCTTGGATTTAAGGGCCGGCACCTTTCATCCGCCGACCCTAGAGATGCTGGCGCCTCTTGGCGTCACCGACGCGATGATGGCCATTGGCATGAAGGTGCCAGTTTGGCAGAGCCGGGATTTGCAAGAGGGTTTGATTGCAGAGTGGGACATGTCCATTTTGCGAGACGACACGCCTTTCCCCTTCAGGCTTCACCTGGAGCAGCATCGTCTCACGCCCATCTTGCTAGAAAAGTTGTCGGCCTACCCCAATGCGCAGGTTTTGTTTTCGCATGAATTTGTGAGTCTCACGCAAACACCCGATCGTGTGAGCGTTCGCGTCATGCACAAAGATCAAGAGATGGACTTGTTGGCGCACTGGGTGGTTGGTGCCGATGGTGGCAAGAGCGCGGTGAGGAAATCTGCGGGCATTGATTTTGACGGGTACACCTGGCCTGAGCGCTACAGCGTGGTCAGCACCACCCATGACTTTTCTCACCTGGGCTACGCCGACAACGCCTATGTCAGTGACCCCGAGCAATGGGTCGCATTTTTTCGCATGCCTGATAAAGGGCCCCCAGGTCTGTGGCGCATGACCATTCCAGTGGGACAAGCCTACACGGATGAAGAAATTTTGGACCCCAAATATGCCAACTCGGTGTTTCAACGAGTGCTTGGAACCTCATCAGATGTTTTTTATCCGATTGTTCACCAAAGCGTTTACCGCGTGCATCAACGGGTTGCCAACCAGTTCAGGCGAGAGCGCGTTTTGCTCGCTGGAGACTCTGCGCATGTCAACAATCCGCTGGGTGGATTTGGTTTGAACAGTGGCATCCATGATGCGATGAATTTGTCAGACAAACTCGCTCGCGTGATCGTCAAAGGTGAAAGTCTGGATTTGCTCAATTTGTATGAACGACAAAGAAAGACAGTGAACATGGAGTATGTTCAAGAGATTTCGATCAAAAACAAACACCATCTTGAAGAAGCTGACCCCAAAATCAGGCAAGAGCGTTTTGCGCAATTGAGGAAAATCAATGCCAACGACAGCTCACGTCGAGAGTATTTGATGGTCTCCTCCATGATCAACAGCATCAAGAAAGCCAATTCAATTTCTTGATCGAGGTGTAGACGCCGACGATGAACTATTTTTTTTGAAGGACCGCAGATGTATTCAATCCATTTCTCTCAAAGACGTTTTTACGCTTCATGCGGTGCACTTGCACTGGTTGCGCTCTCTTGGGTTCAAACACCATTCGCCCATGCCCAATCCTCTGCTGCCACGCCTTGGCCTCAACGACAAATCAAAATCATCGTGCCTTTTGCTCCTGGGGGCAACACCGACGCCATTGCCCGCATCACAGCCGAGCGGCTCAGTCACGTGCTAGAGCAGACGGTCATTGTGGAGAACAAGGCCGGTGCCAACGGCGCGATTGCAGCTGACTTTGTGTCCAAGTCACCCGCAGATGGCTACACCCTGCTCATGGCGGCCATGCCCGTCTTGGCCATCTTGCCTGCCATCACCAAAACCAACTACGAGCCCAGGAAGGACTTCATACCCATCAGCATTGTGGGCTCCAACCCCTTTGTGATGGCCATCAGCAAGTCGGTGCCCGTGAGCAATTTGCGGGAGTTCATCGCTTATGCAAAAGCCAACCCCAGCAAACTCAATTACGCATCAGGCGGCTCAGGCAGTGTGTCACACCTGTCGGCGGCGCTTTTTGTCAAGCGCGCCAATCTTGAGATGACCCACATCAGCTACAAAGGAGGTGGCCCAGCGGTGGCCGATCTTTTGGGCGGACAAGTGCAAATGTATTTTGGCAATTTGTCTGAACTGGCCACACACGCCAATGGAGGTTTGATCAACATCGTGGGTGTATCCAGCGAATTGCGCGCACGACAGTTGCCCAATGTGCCCACCTTTTCAGAATCAGGGTTTCCAGGTTTTAAAACACTCACTTGGAACGGCATTGTGGCGCCTGCTGCCACGCCGGCAGCGGTCGTCAATAAATTGGCGGTGGTCTTGAAAGAGGTGGTCATGCAAGCCGACACCCAGTCTAGGCTCCTGCAAATGGGAGTGGACCCCATAGGCAACACGCCCAGTCAGTTTGCAGAAGTGCTCAACTCGGACATCGGCATTTGGGCAGAGGCTGCAAAAGCCAGTAATTTAAAAATTGAATAAGCGCTTCACCCTTTAGCCACCATCAAATCAGTTGGAGACAACCCATGTCAAACGATACCCCTTCCATACAACACGCGCCTTCGCTTGACGCCATGGCTTACAGAGCCAAAGTGGCTGTGGTGGTGCCTGCGACCAACACCATTGTGCAACCCGAGATGGAAGCGATGCGCCCACCCGGGGTCACCAATCACGTGACCCGCATGCGTTTGCCGCCCAGGCCCTATGACGACCAAAACGAGTACAAAAAAGCCTTGGAAACAGAAAAAGGCGACTTGGAAGATGCGTTGGAGTCGGTGCTTTTGTGTGAGCCTCATGTGGTCGCTCATGGGCATTCCATCCATTCTTTCCGAGGAGACGCTGATGTGGCGTTGAAAGAGGAGAGGAGATTGGAGGCTTTGTGTGGCATTCCCTTTGTGACACCGTCTCGCGCTGTTTTGGCTGGCTTAGAGGCCATTGGGAAGCCCAAAAGGATCTCGATTTTGACCCCCTATTGGCCCCCAGCAGATGAAATGATCGCAGCCTTTTTTACCGCTTGTGGTTATGAGGTGGTGAGCACGCATGGTTTGAGGTCGACGGGACCGACCGCTGTTGCGCGCTTCACGCATGCGCAGATCATGGAGGGCTTTGAGGCGGTGAACCGCTCGAACGCCGAAGCCTTGATCCATGTGGGCACCAATCTTCCCGTGTCTGCCATGACCCATGAGATCGAACAAAAGTTGGCCAAGCCCCTGATCGGTGTGAATGTGGCCACGTATTGGCTCGCCTTGAGGCGCATTGGCATCAAAGACCCAATGCCTGGGATGGGTTTGCTGGCAGAAAAGTATTGATCTAGGCTTTTTTTGCGCAGCCGGTCTTTTGAGCTCGAGCGATCAAACCCTTTGTGGCTGAATTAAGTTCTTTCCCTAATCCATCCTTTTAAAAAGTATGGGATGATCCTACTCTTTGTTTCTTCCCTTCTTTTGGCACAAGGCTCCAAGCATCTTGGAGTCCATGTCGAGCAGTGACTTGTGCCTAAGACACCTACCTTGATCGTTCAATGCATGTTTCCTTCTAAATCGGTTTGCGTGAAGGCGTTGGTCTGCGCAGTTTCTTTTTTCAATGGGCCTCTTGTGCAGGCGCAAAACTACCCCAACAAGCCTGTTCGTGTGATCTCCGAGTACGTGGCGGGCAATGGTGGGGATGTTTTTTCTAGACAAATTTTGGGCAGCATCTCTCAGGCCATGGGTCAAGCCATCGTGGTCGAGAACCGAGGCGGCTCAGGGGGCTTGGTGGCGGTGGAGGCCGCCAGGCGTGCACCAGCCGATGGGTACACTTTGCTGCTTGCGTCCCAAAACGTTCCCGTCACCCGACGATTCCTCTCCAAATCTGAACCGATCGACCCCTTGGTGGATTTGACCCCAGTCAGTGCGCTATGGCGAACTTCCTTGGTCTTTGCCGTTAACCCTGCATTTGCTTCGAAAAACATCCATGACTTGGTTGATTATGCAAAATCCCATCCGGGAAAACTCTCCTACAGCACCACGGGGATGGGTACGCAAGGCCACTTTGCGGGTGCCAATTTCGCCAACATCACGGGCACCCAATTGCTGCACGTGCCTTACAACGACAATCGACTCATCACCGATGTGATATCGGGTGAGCTGCCCATGACCATTGGCATCATCTCCATGGTGGCACCCCATGTGAAAGCCGGGCGTTTGCGCTTGATTGCATCTGCGGGACAAAAGCGCTCAGAGATGTTCCCCGAGGTGCCCACTGTCACGGAGTTCATGCCCAATTTTGAGCCCCCGCCCACGTGGACGGCTCTTTTTGCACCCGCGGGATTGCCCAAGGCCGTTTTAGAAAAACTCAACGCTTTCGTTGTCAAAGGTCTAGCACCTGCCGAGCTCAGGGCCAAGGCCTCTGGGGATGGTTTTGATTTGATAGGCAATTCTGCTGAAGAGTTTGCTACTCAAATCAAAAAAGACATTGAAATTGCTGGCCGCTTGGTCAAGACCGCTAAAATAGAACCCACTGATTAAGGAACATAGAAATGAAAATTTGTAGATACAACGACGGCTCCACGGGCCTCATCGAGGGCGATCGTGTTTATCCCCTGGACCATGTGCTGGCAAGCCTTGGTGCGGTCAAAGCAGGTGCCTCAGTTCAAGATCAAATCGCTGCGTTGAGCAACCCAAGTCTTGCATCTCAAGCAAGAAACGAGGCTTTAAAAGCCAGCTCTCTCGCTTTGGCCGATGTGAAGCTGTTGGTGCCTCTAGACAACCCCCCAGCCATTTGGGCGGCCGCAGCCAACTACAAAGCCCATCAAGCCGAGATGATCGGGCGTGTGGGTTCCAGCGACCGCTCACACCTCTCAGCCGACGAGTTGATGGCAGAGATCTTTTTAAAGCCCAACAGTTCTTTGGTGGGACCTTCAGGCACGGTGATTCTTCCCAAAATCTCCAAGCACGTTGACTTTGAATGCGAGTTGTGTGCGGTGATTGGTAAAACCGCCAAGAACGTGAGTGCTGAAAGCGCTTTGGATTATGTGTATGGGTACACCATGTGTTGGGACATCAGTATTCGCGACCCCTGGGGCATTGGACGTCAAAACACGCGCAACATCAGAAAAGGTTTTGATACATTTTGTGGCGTGGGTCCTTGGATCGTCAGCCGAGATGAAATTGCTGAGCCACAGGCGCTTTTGATCGATGTTGAGCAAAACGGTGTGAATGTCATGAAGGCCAACACGGCAGACATGATCAACGGTCTGAGAGATTTGATTCGTTTTCTCTCCAGTGTCTGTACCTTGTCACCTGGCACCTTGATCACCACGGGAACACCCGCAGGCGTCTCTAGGCTGGCCCATGGGGATCATTTGCGTGGCACGATCACTGGCATTGGTGTCATGGATCTTCACGTCGTGGCAGAAAAATAAAACATCCATCCCAGCCCCCCTTGTGAGAGACCAAGGGTTAAGGTCCTGACTGGGCGGGCGGGCTTGGGGCCCTTGGACAACAGCTCTTTAACAACTCTTTGGCCTATTCGGCTTTGACGTTGGCGCTTGAAATGACTTTGGCCCATTTCACAATTTCATCGGACAAAAACCTAGAGGCTTCCTCTGGGGTGGAGCCCACCGCCTCAATGCCCAAGCCCTCAAACCGCGCCAGCATTTCATTGGATCGCACGGCCTTAGAGACTTCTAGGGACATTTTGTTGACCACGTCGCTGGGTGTGTTGGCAGGTGCCAAGAACAAGACCCATGTGGAGCCTTCGATGGCTGGGCCACCCGCCTCTACGATGGTGGGGACCTCCAAGGTGCCGGGGACTCTTTTGGAAGAAAAGACGGCCAAGGCTTTGATTTTTCCAGCGCGCACTTGCGGCATCAAGGCACTGGGTGTGTCGGTCAAGATTTGAATGTTGCCAGCGATCAGGTCGTTCATGGCTGGCGCAGTTCCCTTGTAGGGGACATGCACCATGTCAAGGCCCGCGACTTGTTTTAAAAGTTCTTGTGTGAGGTGCGCTGCAGCGCCAACGCCCGAAGAGCCAAAGGAGAGTTTGCCAGGATTGAGCTTGGCATAAGCAATGAGCTCTTTGACATCTTTGACCGGCAGTTGGGGGCTGCTCGTCATCAAAAGAGGCGCAATGCCCACCAAGGACACAGGAGCAAAACTCTTGACCACATCAAAGGGCAGCCGACCCGCATAAAGGGTGGCGTTGGCGGCATGGGCGCCAATGACGGTCAAGAAGGTGTACCCATCTGGCGCCGATCTAGCAACGATTTCTGCGCCCAAAATGGAGTTGGCCCCCGCTTTGTTGTCGATCACAATCGACCAAGAGGTTTGTTCTTGGACCTTTTGCACCACCATTCTCGTGGCGCTGTCGGTGATCCCGCCTGGCGGGTAGGGGATGATCCACTTGATGGACTTGTTGGGCCAAGTCTGTGCCCATGAAGCCTGTGGCACACAGAAAACCAGGCACCCCAGCAGACAGAGCAAGAGTTTCATACGACTTGAATGCAAAGGGCGTGTTTTCATGGAAGATCCTTTAGGCAAATGGCTTGAATTGACCCTTTTGCAAGCCTTGTTGGTGCCTGCACTGCAAACATCTTATGCCTCTTGGTCCAAATGTTCAAGGGTTGTTCTACGCATGGACCGGTCCTTGATCAACGAGTCAGATGAACTTCAAGAGGACGCAGTCCAACACATCTGTACAGCTCATGGCAATCCCCTTAAGATAGAGGCCAAGGCGTCGATTGAAGGGCAGCTGTCTACAGGCGGCTGCGTTCAAAAAAAAAGAGAAAGTGTGGACATGCATGGCCCTAGATCCTGAATCGTTTGTCATCTTGCTCTCAAGCATCCAAAAGTACATCCGAGAACGACTCGTTCCCATGGAAGATCGCGTTGAGCAAGACAACGAAGTCCCTCAAGAGATCGTTCAAGAGATGAAAGACATGGGTTTCTTTGGCTTGTCCATTCCCCAAGCGTACGGCGGCATTGGCTTGTCGATGCTGCAAGAGGCGAGAGTTGTTTACGAGTTTGGACAAACAGCGTTTGCATTTCGTTCTGTGTTTGGCACCAATGTCGGCATTGGCTCACAAGGCATTTTGATGGATGGCACGGCCGAGCAAAAGGCCCTTTATTTGCCGCAAATTGCAAGCGGTGAGTTACAAATGTCCTTTGCCCTGACCGAGCCCGATTCGGGCTCAGATGCGGCATCGATCAAAACCCAAGGTGTGCGAGAGGGAGATGTTTATCTGTTGACCGGCACCAAGCGTTACATCAGCAATGCCCCCATGGCGGGCGCTTTTACACTGATGGCTCGCACCGATGGGCCGGGTGCGAGAGGCATCTCAGCCTTTATCGTTCCGGCCCATCTTGAGGGTTTGAGTCTGGGCCAAGTCGATGAAAAAATGGGGCAACGAGGGACCAAGACTTGTGATGTGATCCTTGAGCGGGTGAGGGTGCCCGCGCAAAACATCATTGGCTTAAAACCAGGTGAGGGTTTTAAAACGGCCATGAAAGTTCTGGAGCGAGGACGCATTCACATTGCCGCGTTGGCCTGTGGGATGGCCCAAAGAATCATCGAGGAGTCGACCCTGTACGCCAAAGAAAGGGCGCAGTTTGGGCAAAGG
>CAIMNS010000122.1 GCA_903842945.1 uncultured Burkholderiales bacterium | reverse complement strand
TTGAAGACATGAGGCAAGCGTATTGGGAGAGGCGCTACAACGGCGCAAGAAGGGTGAAAGACTTGGGGAGGAATCCCTTGAACGTGCTGCCCAACTTCTTAACCGTGTCCAATGCCAATGCTGGAAGCAGCAACTTGAACACCCCAAGCTCCGACCTGAGCAATGCCCCCATCTCACCCTCAACTGGCTTTTACAATGCCGCTAACAACGAGTTTGGACTGGGTGTGTTTTGGGACAAAAGCACCGCCTCACCTACAGTCAACCCCCTAGGGAACTCACCGATGTTGAATGCGACTCCAGCGCCCGGCAACAACAAGTGAGCACGGGCCCTTGAGCTTTTGAAGAACTGCTGAATGAGCCTATCCTAGCCCACTGGATCAAATTTGTGTACAAGGAGCCTATCCTCCAAGGCTTGGTGATCTCAGCGCAGTTTTATTTTTTACTGGGCGGCAAATCTGTGCAACTGCCGTGAGCCACCTCTGCAGCCATGCCGATGCTTTCGCCCAAGGTGGGATGGGGATGAATGGTTTTACCGATGTCGATCGCATCCGCGCCCATTTCAATGGCGAGTGCAATCTCCCCAATCATGTCCCCCGCATGCGTGCCGACCATCCCACCGCCCAAGATCTTTCCGTGCCCATGCGCCTCTTGAGAGTCATCAAAAAGCAACTTGGTGAAACCCTCGTCTCGACCATTGGCGATGGCTCGACCTGAGGCGGCCCATGGGAAAAGCCCTTTTTTAACGGGAATGCCTTGAGCTTTGGCCTGATCTTCGGTCAAACCGACCCATGCCACCTCGGGGTCGGTGTAAGCCACACTGGGTATGACGCGTGCATTGAAAGCAGATTGAGCCAATTGGCTGTCACCCAACAACTCACCGGCAATCACCTCAGCGGCCACGTGCGCCTCATGGACGGCTTTGTGAGCGAGCATGGGTTGACCCACCAAGTCGCCAATGGCAAAGATATGAGGAACATTGGTTCGCATTTGGATGCTGACGTTGATAAATCCACGATCGGTGACTTCAACACCTGCTTTTTCAGCAGCAACTTTTTTACCATTGGGACTTCTGCCCACCGCCTGCAAGACCGAGTCATAAACTTCTGAATGCGTTCCATCGGGCCCTTCAAAACTGACTTCAATGCCCTTGGCCAAAGCTTTGGCTGCGACCGTTTTGGTCTTGAGCATGATCTTGTCAAAGCGAGGCGCGTTCATCTTTTGCCAGACCCTCACCAAATCGCGGTCTGCACCTTGCATCAAACCATCCATCATCTCCACCACATCCAAGCGAGAGCCCAAGGTGCTGTAGACCGTTCCCATTTCCAGTCCAATGATGCCACCACCTAGGATCAACATCTTTTTCGGTACCTCTTTGAGCATCAACGCGCCCGTGCTGTCGATCACCCGAGGATCCTCAGGCATGAAAGGCAAGCGAACGGCTTGAGAGCCTACGGCCAAGATGCAAGACTTGAAAGACAGGATCTGCTCTTTGCCAGTTTTTTCTTGCGCCAGACCTTGGGTTTCTTCTAGCCTGATGTGATGGGCATCGATGAAGCTGCCGTAACCTCTCACGATTTGAACTTTTCGCATTTTGGCCATTTGTGACAGGCCGCCCGTGAGTTTTCCAATCACCTTGTCTTTGTGGGCTCTGAGCTTATCGATGTTCACTTTGGGCTTGGAGAACTCCACCCCAAGATCGGCCAAATGGGCCACTTCGTCCATCACCGAGGCAACGTGCAACAAAGCCTTGGAAGGGATACAGCCCACGTTCAAACACACGCCACCCAAAGTGGCGTAACGCTCAACCAAGATGACTTTGAGGCCCAAATCGGCGGCTCTAAATGCAGCCGAGTAGCCACCTGGGCCGCCCCCTAAAACCAACACATCGCAATCGGCCTCGCCTGAGAACGCTGAGGCAGCAAGAGGCTTGTCCGTTTTGGCGCTTGGACTTTTTTCAGCCCTAGGCGCTGCAGCGGGCGGCACTTTGATATCGGGCGCATTGGAGGCGGGCAACTGCGCCGCATCAAGGCTGATGACCACAGAGCCCTCGGCCACTTTATCACCGACCTTGACTTTGACTTCTTTCACCACACCTGCATGGGAGCATGGGATTTCCATCGAGGCCTTGTCAGACTCTACCGTGATCAAGCTTTGTTCAACTTTGACTGTATCGCCAACTTTGACCAAGACTTCGATCACTGCCACTTCGCTAAAGTCACCAATATCTGGAACTTTGATGTCCATCGTTGCCATGTGTGTTGTCCTTAAGCTTAGAGCAATACTCTGCGGAAATCAGCCAAAATTTGGCACAAGTAAGCGTTAAAACGTGCCGCCAGTGCGCCGTCAATCACTCGGTGATCCCAGCTCAAAGACAAGGGCAACATCAAACGCGGCTGGAAAGCTTTGCCGTCCCAAACTGGTTGCATCTGGCTCTTACAAACGCCAAGAATGGCCACCTCAGGGGCATTGATGATGGGCGTAAAGTAACGCCCTCCTATCCCACCTAAAGAAGAAATGGTAAAACAAGCACCCGTCATTTCTGCAGGGCTCAATTTGCCTTCACGCGCCTTTTTGGCAAGCTCCGACATTTCTTGAGAAATTTGCATGACCCCCTTTTGATCAGCATCTCTGACCACCGGCACCATCAAACCGTTGGGCGTATCGGCAGCAAAGCCAATGTTGAAATAATGCTTATAAACCAACTCTTCTCCATCCAAGGAGGTGTTGAATTCGGGGAATTTTTGCAGCGCAGAGACACAGGCCTTGATCAAAAAGGCCAGCATCGTGACTTTGATGCCTGATTTCTCATGCTCCTTGTTGGTCAAGACACGAAACGATTCCAACTCCGTGATGTCTGCATCATCGTGGTTGGTCACATGAGGAATCATCACCCAATTGCGATGCAAGTTGGCCGCACTGATTTTTTTGATACGACCCATGGGCTTGCGCTCAATGGCACCGAACTTGGTGAAGTCCACTTTGGGCCAATCCAATAAACCTAGACCAGCCCCAGCGCTTGCAGGAGTTGCCTTGGCTTTTTGCGCCTGGGTTTGAACTTGACCACTCATGACACCTCTAGAGAAGGCCTGAACGTCCTCGGTGGTGATTCGGCCCTTGTTGCCACTTCCCTGGACCTCAGCCAAGGGAACGCCCAGTTCTCGCGCAAGCTTTCGGATCGAGGGAGACGCGTGAGGCACTTTGGCCAATGACGTGGCGTCGCTTGGATGGTGCGC
>CAIMNS010000121.1 GCA_903842945.1 uncultured Burkholderiales bacterium | reverse complement strand
TGCTTCCTGCCGAATAGGCTTTGAATTTGCCTTTGCCCATGTCATTCAACAAGGCCTCGGCCAAAATACTCCGCGCAGAGTTATGGGTGCAAAGAAAAAGTACATTCAAGGGTTTTGGTTCATTCATTTCGTGGTCCTTTTAAATTCAACAAGTGGTGCACATCTCTTGAGCGAGCACTTCGCAGGGCTCGCCTTGACAACAGTTTTGCGTGAGGAAGCTCAAAACGGCATTCATCCGCTCGTACTGAGCACGGTAGATCAAATGGCGGCCCATTCGCTCTTGACTGATCAGCTCCGCCGCCATCAACTCTTTCAAGTGAAAGGACAATGTGTTTGCAGGCAAGCCCAGTTCTTCCAACAAATCAGCAGGGGTCAATCCCTCTGGCCCTTTGACCACCAAGGACCGAAAAATTTGCAGTCGATGGGGCTGAGCCAATGCAGAGAGCGCTTTGATGACGTGTTTTTCTTCCATTGTTCAATTATACTGGAAATATACGACTATGATCCCCTCTGCCTCATTTTCTTGACCGAGGTGTTTGCTGTTGACCCCCAAACAAGCCTCATGTGAGAAGGTGTTGAGAGCCCTTGTTTTGGTCTCGGGACACCGATCACGACAAGGCCCTGGTCGGGGCAAGATCTGCTCGTTGAAACTTACAAATTCACGCAAGGTTTTAAAAATCAGATTCGTAAAATCATTGAATGACCACTGATCACAACCGCTACAACTACCTCTCCATTGCGGAGATCAGGTTCAACCCCATCGACAATTTAAGCGACTTGGTCCATGCCATTCAGGTGGCTTTTGTCTTGGCCAATTATGCAGACAGCGCCCACATCAAAAGCCAATCGCTACAAGTCCAAGAGGTCGACGATCAAAAATTACTGGTGCCCAGCATACAAAACTCATATATTTTCTCGAACAAGAACAAAACTCGCCACTTCGTCCTGAACTCGCAGTGCTTGACCTTCAAGACCTCAGACTACAAAGACTTCGACTCCTTTCTGAGCTACTTTTTAGAAGGCGTGTTCATCGTCAACAAAGTTCACCAAATCACGAACCTGAACCGATTGGGCTTGCGCTTTCTTGAAAGAGTTGTGCCTGCCAAAGGCAAAAGGATCCAAAGCTACATGGCCATGCCAGACCTCATGGTGTTTGAAAAACTGGGGGGTGACTCTACCCACACCCAAACAGAGGTTTACCATCAAATCAAAGATCAGCATTTGGTCAATCGGGTCAAAGTCTGCAAAGAAGGTGGCTTGGAGTTGCCCAAAGACATCGATCCCTTGGACATGAAATTCAAAGCCCATTTGATGACCTATACAGGCCCGAGCATCTACATTGACAACGATGGCTTTAGCGACAAAAAATACAAGCTTTCGTTCACCACGGTCAAGAAAGTCTTGAAAGACATCCACGCCACCATCCATATTGCTCGCCAAGCATCCATCGGTCGATAGTGGTCCTCAAAATCCCCTGCGCTTAAATTCGACCTGTCAATCTCGGGCCAAAACGGTTGTTGATCAGGGAAGAAGACGGCGCAGGAACATTCAAGGGCACATGGCCTGGAAGGCCACCCGCCAAATTGGCGATGCCCAACTTGGAGGCCGCTGTCAACAAGGCGTTGGCCACCACCACCACCGAGGTCACGCCCCCCACCACCTGGTAGGTCACTTCACTCTCCAACACCTCTCGGATCGCTGCATAAATGGGCTCGTAAGGATCTTGAACAAAGTTGCTTTCAGCATCTGTTTTCTGCGACTGCGTGTTCTCGGAGAGGGATGATCCTTGGTCAACCGATGAGGTGTTCTCACCGGACGGCAAACCCGTGCTTGGGCTGTTGGAAGAAAGTCCGGGAGAAACACCAGGAGAGGCACCAGGAGAGGCACCAGGAGCAAGGCCAGGCGCGAAACCAGAGGCCAAACCGGAAGGCTGAACCAAGGATGGGCTTCGATTGGGAGAACTTGCGCGAAGTTGTGGAGTGACTTTTGCATCAGCTTTGCTCAAAGTAGCAACTTGCAATGTTTTTTGATCGGGCTGCGTCAACACTTTTGCTGCATCATCGCTCTTGGCTTGAGTGGGTGCAGTTCTGACATCTTGAGTGGCTTGGCTCGTGGTCGACTGATCTGCCCTTGCGGTCTTGCTGTCTTGCGCCATGACCCGTTCATTGCTGATGGGCTCAGAAACCTTGGCCAAAGAGCTGTCTTTGTTGACAACGGGTTTGACAGCTGAGGCATTCATCTCCCTTGGGTAAATCGCACCACTTGAGAATCCAGTTTTCACCTGGTAGTTGCCCACCACCTGGGTGTAGTTGTAGTTGGCGGCGTCAGGGCCTGCCAAGGACGCAATTTTCTGACTTCCTGCAAAGTTACCCACGGTGTTACCAGTTTTGCTCCCGATCGGGTCTCCTGGAATAACAACCGCCACCTCTGCGCTGCCTATCGTATCGTTGGCAATGACATTGCTCAAGCTCACCGCACCAGGGACCAAGCTCGCACCTGAGGTTGAACTGCTGCTGGCAATCGAGCCCGACAAGGACAAGGGATTCACCACATAATTCGCTGCCATGCTGGTCACCGGTCTGACTTTGTAGTTGCTGGCATCTGCACCAGATAGAGAATTCACAGCCTGCTTATAGGAACCCACGGCCACATTCTTGCTTGAACTGTACATCACATCAGCCAATTCAACCACACCTGTGACCTTGTCAACCCCTATCACGCCAATCAGTGTCACCTCCCCTGTCTTGATGGGCTCGGCGTAGGTGGACGAAGAAGAAGCAATTTGAGCGACAGACAAAGAAGCTGGGCTGATCTTGGCCGCAACCGTCTGACCCGGACTTAAGCTGTAGTTCACCGCCCGACCTCCGTTGTTGCCATCCTCTAGGGACACGGATTGAACGGTCAGCAAATTGGCAGTTGCCACGTCCTTGGTGTTGAAGGTGCCTTTACCAGTTGCGACCAAAGTTTCTGAGCCCACCAAACCGGCCGTGATGTTCAATGAGGCATTTGCTGATGGGGCCCCGTCATACACTTTGTTCGGCGCAGACACAGAAGCAGTCAACACGGCAGGCGTGATCTTGGCTGCCACGGTCTGTCCGGCGCTCAAACTGTAATTGCTGCCTAGACCTCCGTTTGAACCGTCGGACAAACTCACCGAATTGACGGTGACTTTGGAAGCTGAATCAACGTCCTTGCTATTGAAAGAGGCCTTTGCAGTGATGATTACTTTTTC
>CAIMNS010000120.1 GCA_903842945.1 uncultured Burkholderiales bacterium | reverse complement strand
CTTGGTTGACCAAGGTGTGCGGTTCATAGGGCATGTCACTGTCTTGGCACATCAAGGCCAAACACGTGCACAGCAAATGGTCGATCTGGGAAGTAGGTTTTTTTTCGACCAAGTGCGCGCGTACCGCTTGGGCCACGCCCCATTGCCTCAAACTCAAGAAAAGCAAAGACTGAACACCGGGCTTGAAACTCGCATCCAGCCCCAAAAGCACTGCAGTCGCAGAGCGCCCAAGCATCACTTCGCCAACCGATTTGGCCGTGAGGTTCAAGAGTTGCCAAAGCGGCTTGGAGAGCACCTGGGGCCGCTCACTTGAAGAGGCGTCGATGGGTGGTCTGGGTGCAAAATAGGACGTGTTCAAAACGAATGGACTTTCAATGGCGGATGAAGAATTCAAAACAAGCATCAAGCTTCATCATATACCTCTATCCATTTCAAAATAAATCGATGGATGCACGGTTGAGCTTTGGTTTAAAATCAACATTTGATTTAAAGCCTGAAGCGCGTACACAAGCCTTTCGAACATCAGTTAAATAGAAGATCCGTTTTTCGCCACTGACGAGCCTCGCTTTTTTACCAAGCCTAGACCCCCTGAGACCCTTGTCAAGGGGAACATTTCATCAGGAACAATGACCAACGTCGGGTTTGTTTGATGTGGAAAGCTGACGATGCTCTCGCAGTAGAAACTGTAGATGGCAGCAAGGATGACTTGAACATGACACCACTTTTAGATGAAATACACCCTGGCGAGATCTTGTTGGAGGAGTTGATGAAGCCCTTGGGACTCACCACAAGACAACTGGCCTCAGACATCGACGTCTCTCCCAGTCGTATCCGTGCAATTGTGCGTGGTCATCGATCTATCACCGCCGATACGGCATTTCGTTTAGGCCTTTTCTTTACCATGGAGCCTCGTTTTTGGATGAACTTGCAAACTGATTTTGATTTACGAAGGATGGAGCGTGACTTGAAAGCCAAGATCGCACTCAAAATACGTGTTCGCCAAACGGCGTAATGAGGCCTCGTCCAATGCAATTGCTGACCAGGACCCAAGCTTCAGCGAATGCTCTGGCCCTGATCTGTTGGACATCTTTCATCCCTCAACTTCACGGCGCGTCCATTGCCTGACAGCACTCAAAGTGTGGGCGTGGTGAACAAATCAGGTTCTGGCGAAACGCCGGGACCCAGTTGTGGGCTCATCTCAAAACCCAACTTTCTGGCCGATGTGAAGTCCTTGACACGGGCCAGTAAACTGGCCGGAAAAAGAGCAATGGCCTCGTTGTATTCATCCACGGCCGCGTTGAACTTTTCGAGCTCAGGTTGAGTAAGGACTCCGATTTCATGCCACCTTTTTCGAAGCTCCTCAGGGACCGATAAAAAGAACACATCGGGGTGCACGAGCACATGCCAAGCATAGGCCAAGGTGCTCACCGCCAAATTGACTTCCACTGAGGACTGCGCGTTCAAAGGGTGCTCGTTCATTCGAGCCAAAGCGATGATGGCTTCCTTGGCGGCCTCTTGAAGACGCCCCCAATGCTCGGCGCCCAAATCAAAGCCCACGGTTGAGCGCCACCCAAGAGGGGCAATGGCCGCTGCCGTCACGGCTTCGCTCACCACGTCCGGGTACTTTAAAAGGAGTGCTTCAAGGGCAAAGAAACGCTGAGACACCTGCGCCCTAAGACGCACCAAACGGTTGTGCGCGCCCAAAGCCCAAAAAATGAGCAGCGCCAAAAATAACCAAAACCATTCACTGCTAAACATGGGTGTGTTGTTTGACCTGTCTGAAAGTGAAAATTCGCAAGGACTTCAAGAAACGGACCTCCAACAAACCAGATGAATTTGCGCCCACTCAATTAGGCGTTGACTACTTTTCGATCCCGTTGCACATCATACCAAGCTTGTCGCTCAGCGCGCGAAAGGTTTTACTTTGACGAGACTCATCTCATACAGCCTTTTGAGAGCAAACTGTACGAATTTTTGAAGCTTTCAACTTGACTCTGGCGCCTTGATCAGCTCATAACTGGTACTGCGACCCCCAGAAGTGGACCTTTGTAAAACGCCATGGGCCATCAACTCCTTGATGTCACGCAAGGCCGTATCGGGTGAGCATTTGCCAATGGTCCCCCATTTTTGGGCGGTGAGTTTGCCCTCAAACCCATCCAGCAATCGATTGAGCAATTTAATTTGTCGCTCATTGAAAGGGGCACTGGACCACTGTTGCCAAAACTGTGCTTTGACTAGAACGCCATCCAACGTATGGTGCGCTTGCTCAAGCGCACGGTCCATTGTGTCAAGGAACCAAGCCAACCACTCGGTCACATCCATCGAGTGTTTTTGCGTGCGCTCCAAGATGTCATAATAGCCTTTGCGATCCCTTTGAATTTGTGCAGAAATGCTGTAAAAACGCTGCGCACTGCCGTCCGATCGTGCAATCAACATGTCGCCAATGGCCCTGGCAATTCGTCCGTTGCCGTCCTCAAAGGGGTGCAAGGTGACAAACCACAAATGGCCCAAGGCTGCATTGATCAAGCTTGGCGCCTTGGATTTAGAGTTCACCCATTTAAAAAATTGCCCCAATTCTGCCTGGAGTTGTAGGGCTGGTGGTGCCTCAAAATGAACTTTTTGTCGTCCAATGGGCCCCGAGACGACCTGAATGGGTCCAGCCAAATCATCGCGCCATGCGCCAGATTGGATCGGACGAAGACCCGAATATCCCGTTGGAAAGAGGGACGCATGCCAGCTCAATAAACGTTTTTGATCCAATGGCTCATGGCAATTGACGCTTGCGTCTAGGACCATCTCGACAACGCCTTCAACATGCAGGTCTCTTGGCACAAAGGTCCCAATGTCTAACCTCAAGCGCCTAGCAAGAGATGAGCGCACTGAATCTTGATTCAAATGCTCCCCCTCAATTTCGCTGGTTTTAAGCACATCTTCCGTGAGGGTGAGCAAACTCGCCTG
>CAIMNS010000119.1 GCA_903842945.1 uncultured Burkholderiales bacterium | reverse complement strand
GTTCTTAAAAAGTTTGGTGTTGGCCATGGCGAATCCTTTGTGGATGTACGTGTACATCTTAATCCAGGAGGTGTTGATTGGCATTAAAAACTTAGGCGGTTTGTGATGAGATCAGATCTGCACAGCCAATAGGTCAACATGTTGACTCTTCCCAATCAAAGGAGGATAGGCATTGATCAAAAGACATTTTTGTGTTCAATGATACCAATAGACGCAAGTTCCTGGAAGCTTGGCCCAGTTTTAAAACCCATGTCGACCAACGCCAGTTTTTTGAAGATGTCGTCCATGGTCTTGAGCCAACCAGCCTCGCGAGCAAAGTGGTTGTGGTTTTTATCTATGCGCCTCGAATTCAAGGGCTGTCTCAACAATTAGAAAGATGATCTATGAGGCCCATTGACGAGCTTGGTATAGAAGAAGTAGCCTTCTAATAATGAAAAAAATACTCCAACGCGGTTCAAGACTTATGGATATTTTTTTAGTAAAAAGCTATCTTTCCCAAATGTATTTTTTCATGGAGTCGGTTCGAATATCAATCGAATTCTTATCCATCGGTTGAATGGCCCAAACCGCAACTCTTTGGGACCGCTTGACATAACTCAAGCATTCACTTCTAAGGCCACCGTTGCTGATCTTTTCACAATTGCCAGAATTTATTCTTGTTTTGGCAATGCAGAACTCCTTTTCGTCGCCGGGTTTAGAGTTGATGCACTCATCCCCACCCGCCGCAAAAGATAATGCGGGTAACCAAGAAAAAATAAAGGCGAACAAAAAAAACTTCATGAAAGAAGTATGATTTTTTTACATCGTTCATGAATTACATAATTGATAATTGTTGAAATATACAAACGCTCAAAATGACAGATTTGATAGGTAAAAATCAATATTTCGCATCCGTAATTGCGTAATTCAATCTTCAAAGGACTTCATTTGTTGATGAAAAAAATTGATACCAACTGCCAAAAATAACCATAAAGAATTAATTCAAACTTGAATGACAAATGTGTCATGCCTTCAAGGCTTATTTACAAAACTGTCAAGCCTCACAGTGCCCAAGAACGATGTCAGCAAAGTTTGTTTATCAAGGTGCTTGTTGGTTGGTTGGGCTCTTGAAGCCACACTGGAGAGCTTGGACGGCACAAAAATTCAATCATCAAACATGCAAAAATACCTAAGTGATTGAATTGAGGCCCAGCTTTTATTTTTTATGAAACTGTCCCAAATGATCAATAGCAAGATATGAACAGCCCGTTTTATCCAAGTAGTCCAACCCCTCATTTTGTTTGAGCATTGCGATCGTACTGCAGCTGCCAGCAACAATCGTCAAGGGAGCTAGCACACTCACGCTTTGCCAGCAGTTGACTGGATAGCCCGTATCGGGTCTCAAGATATGACAGTAACGAAGATGGTCATGGATAAAAAATCTCTCGTAGTCCCCACTGGTCGCCAGTGCACCAAAATGAATGGGAAGGGAAGCTATCAGTTGATCGCTCAATCTTGGATGTTGAATGCCCATCGACCAAGGCTCTCCATCCAATTTAGGGCCGATCACTCTGACGTCTCCAGCAAGATTGACATACCCACTCTTGATGTTTTCAGCGATCAGTATTTTGGCTGCTCTGTCAGCGGCGTATTCTTTTCCGAAGCCACCAAAATCTATTTCCATGTGCTTGAGTGGTAAAAATATGTGGTCTTGGTCATAAGCCACCTTTGGCCATGAGATCAAGGGCAACAGCTTTTCAATCGTCTCTTGATCTGGAACCTTTCCCTGTTTGAAATTCCAAGCTTTTCGCAAAATGCCGCTTGTGATATCAAATAATCCTTGGCTACTTTTAAAGAGTTCGTCAGAAAAACTTAAAAGCTCAAAGGTTTCACGGTCAATGGGATGCTGTTGAAGACCGCTAGATTGGTTGATGAGGCTGATGACGCTATGGGGAAGGTAGCGAGAATATTTTTTTTCAATTCTTTTGATTTCTTGAATGCATTTTTTTGCAATGGTTTCTAATTGCTGAAAGCCAATTGATGAATCATGAACGACCATTTCACATTGACTTGCCATGGCCTCAAATTGAGACTTCAGTCCAAAAGCTATGGGCCAAATTTTGAAATTGTTGATGGGGTCATGCATGGTCGAAAGAAAAGCGATTTGAATTTCAAACAGGCCCTCATTTAGCTCGCAGTTTTTAACTCGTTGATGAATTTTTTGATCTCAGCGACACATCTTTCGGGTGCAATGAGATTGACACCATGTCGATGGCCCTCAAAGGCAACCAATTTAGCGCTAGGCATATGTTGTTGCATTTCTTTCATTTGTTGATCTTGAGCGATGGGACTGTCTTGACCAGCCAATATCAAGGTCGGCGTTTTGATGTGTGGAAGTAAGGGCCAAAAATCTCCTTGTCCAATCATTCTTTCAATCGAGTTTGCAATATGAATGGGGGTTTTGTCCATCTGATGGATGTACCACTCGCAAAGTTCTTTGGATGCGCGATTTGTATCAAGTCTAAAAGACAGAGTTTTTCTGCACCACTCAGCAATACCGAATTTTTCGAACGCAGTCGCACGATCTTTCTCTCCCAACGTATATGTTTTATCAATGTGCGTAGGGCGTTTGAATGGTGTGTCACAAAGCGTCAAGGAGTGAAGTCTCTCAGGGTATTTCAAGGCAACCGCCAACCCAACGATGCCACCCGATGACTCGCCGACCCAGTGCACTTTATCCATGTGAAGGTGATCGAACAGTGCAATGGCATCATCGGCCAGTTGTTCAAAAGTGTAGACGTAGCCTTCAGGGGGTTGTGAGGTCTCGCCACACCCTCTTGCATCCATTCTTAGCGATTGGTACTGATCGGTGATCAGTGGCACCCATGCCTGCCAAAAAAGTGAATTCCTGATGTAGCCGTGGTACATGAAAAGGGTTTCTCGCTGGCGGCTTTCCCATGGAAGGCTGTAGTCGGTCAATTCAAAATTGACTTGAAGGTCTTTGATGGTTTCTTTTCTGAAATGAGATGGGTACATGGTGTTATTCGATGGTTAAATTGGCAGCTTTGATCACTTTTTCGTACTGTGAAACTTCAGTGCGTAAAAACTCATTGAATTCTTCAGGACGACTGGTGGATATTTGAAGTCCTTGTGCCGTGTACTTTTTTTGAATGTCAAGGCTGTTAAAGAAAAGCACAATTTCATTGTTGAGCTTTTCGACAATGTCCTTGGGTGTGTTTTTTGGGGCAAACAACCCATGCCAGGTACTGACGTCAAAACCCGGAAAGCCAAGTTCGCTGATGGTGGGCGTTTGGGCAAGTAAGGGTGACCTTGTTTTTGTCGTTACTGCAAGAATATTGATGCGTCCATCAGTTAAGTGTGGCGTGACCACCGCAACGGTTGCAAAAAAAAGTGCGCTGGACTGCCCGCCTAAAATATCACCCATGGCTTCTGTTTGACCTTTGTAGGGTATATGTGTGAATTTTAAATTGGCTGCAATTTGTAGCAACTCACCCGATAAATGACCTGCACTTCCTGTGCCTGAGGAGGCCATGGAGAGTTTTCCAGGGTTGCTTTTGGCCACTTGAAGCAAGTCTTGAAAGGAGGAGGATGGATGGTTCACGTGACGTGAAGGGGTCACCAAAATATAGGGTCCCTTGGCTAAAAGTGTGATGGGGCTCAGGTCATCAAAAAGCTTATAACTTAGTTTTTTTTGTGACGCGGCGGATATGGCAATATTGGCAGCCGTTAAAAGCAAGGTATGTCCATCGGCTTTAGATTTGGCCACCATTTCGGCCCCAATATTTCCATTCGCTCCCGCTTTGTTTTCTGCAAGCACAGTCTGACCTAGTCGTGTGCTCAGGCGCTGGCCAATATCTCTTGCCAATAAATCGGTAACGCCACCTGGCGTAAAAGGAACAATGATTTTGATGGGCTTGGTTGGGTAAGCGTTTTGCGCATAGCTAGAAGGCATCAAGACGGTCAATACCAGGCAGATGAAGAAAAGCATGAGGCGATACAGTTTAGGGTTGCGTGGAGAAAATTTCATGTTCAGCGTTAATACCTATCGTCAAAGAATAAAAAAAAGACACAATGATCGGTGACATGAGTGCTGTAAAAGTGCGCCATTGGGGAAATCATTTTTTTTCAAGTTCAACAAGGTACACAAAATGAAGAATCTTAAATTATTGATGACATTATCCATGTTATTGATCTCTTCACAACTGACGATCAATGCGCAAACGAGCGAAGATATTTTAAAAGCTCATGTCAAAGGTGAGTCGGTGTTGAGCAACGGTATGGGCTACTACGCTCAACGCTACAGCACGCTCAAGCAAATCAATACAAAAAACGCCAAGCATCTTGTACCCGTTTGGAACACCTCTATGGCAAGCAACTTGGGCGAGGAAGCTCAACCCTTGGTCTTCAACGGAGTGATGTATGTGACCAACTTCAACTCAACCCTTGCCATCAATGCACTGACAGGTCGAATTTTATGGAAGCACAATTTGGAACTGGATGCTGGAGTGCCCCGTGTCATTTGTTGTGGCCAGGTCAATCGAGGGCCTGCTTTGTATGAGGGTAAAGTATTTCGCGGAACTCCTGATGCGCACATGCTTGCCTTGGATGCTGTGACTGGAAAAGAGTTGTGGCGAACCAAGTTGATGGATTGGCAAGACGGTTACTCCGTGACGGGTGCCCCCATAGTGGCAAACGGTGTGTTGATCACTGGCATGGCAGGCGGTGAGTATGGGACTCGAGGCTTTTTGGCTGGTTTTGATCCCAATACGGGCAAGGAAATCTGGCGCCACTACAACGTTCCAGCTCCTGGTGAGCCGGGCAGTGAAACTTGGCCAGGGGATACAGCAGATAGAGGTGGTGCAACGACCTGGGTGGCTGGGTCCTACGATCCAGATTTAGATCTGATCTACTGGGGCACAGGCAATGCTGGCCCTTGGAATGCATCCATGCGCAAAGGTGATAACAAAAACGCCTCTTCGGTGATTGCAGTCAATCCAAAGACAGGGAAATTGGCTTGGGCGTTTCAATTCACCCCCGGCGACCCCTTTGACTTTGACAGTGTCAGCCAGATGGTCTTGGCAGATATCAAAGTCAAAGGTGAAATGCGCAAGGTTTTGATGCATGCCGACAAAAATGGGTTCCTGTATGTCATTGACAGAACGAATGGCCAAATCATTGCGGGCAACAAATACGTCAAGGTCACATGGGCAAGTGGTTTGGATGCCAAGGGTCGGCCCATGTGGAATGACACGACCACCAAATTGGTCGAGACAGGGCAGGAAGTAGAGTCTTGGCCATCCAATTCTGGCGGCATGAATTGGTATCCCATGACCTTCAGCCCCAAAACAGGAATGCTTTATGCAAACACGTTAGAAGGCGGGATGCTCATCAAGCACACGGGACCTGTTGAATACAAAAGCCGTGGCCAGCGCTACATTGGCGTGGCCATCAAGAAGTTGTGGCCAGAAGACGGCAATCGTGGTTGGCTCAGGGCCATGGATCCATTGACAGCAAAGGTCAAATGGCAGTACCCCGCTCAAATACCTCATTGGGCAGGTTTGACTGTCACTTCTACCGATGTTTTGTTCACGGGCGATATGCTCGGAGAATTCATGGCCTTTGATGCGGTGAATGGTAAAAAGCTTTGGAGCTTCCAAACCGGTTCAGGCATCACCAGTCAGCCCATCACATGGTCTCACCAAGGACGCCAATACGTTACAGTGGTCTCTGGAATTGGTGGCGTTTACGCACAAAACGCTGGCGATGAGCGTTTGAGCAAAGTCAATCCAGGGGGGTCGGTGTGGACCTTTGCTTTGCCTAAACCCTAAATGACATGTTGTGAAGTTGGTCATGAAGTTTTGTTTAGTTTTCTTGTTGGTTTTTTTCAGCTTCTTAGGGTTTGCTCAAACCAACTTCACCTCTCAGCAAGGCAAGGATCTGTACGACAACTATTGTCAGACCTGTCATGGGGAAGACATGGTCAACCCTGGTACGGTGAGCTATGACTTGCGCAAATTTCCCAAAGACGGCAAGGCTAGATTTATAGATTCGGTCAGCAACGGAAAAAATGGCATGCCGTCTTGGAAGAGCGCAATTGCACTTGAAGACATGGAGAGAATTTGGCTTTACGTGTTGACACAAGGCAAATAATTCACGGGTCACTTTCTCAACCTTTTTTTCTATCCATGATGCTCTCAATCTCGCGTTATTTGTCCCTTGGTTTGATGTGTCTTGTCTTGTGTTTTGAAGCAAGTGCCTCATTGATTTATGTGTCCAACGAAGGGTCGGGTAGCATTTCTATCGTCGACAGTGAGAGCGATCAAGTGGTTGGGGTCATCAACGGTGTGGGCAAACCTAGAGGGATTGCTGTTTGCCCTGGAGGGCAGCATTTGTTTGTCAGTGATGCCGATGGGGCCGCATTGTTGGTCATTGATTTAAAAACAAAGTTGATTCAAAAACGCATTGAAGTTGGGACATCTCCTGAGGCCGTTTATTGCTCACCCAATGGGCAGTGGGTTTCTGTGGCGAACGAGGAGAGCAACAGCATCACTTTGGTTCGAACCAAAGATTTGATGCTGCAAGGCGCCATCAAGGTGCGTGGCAAAAATCCAGAGCATGCTGTTTTCAGTCCTAATGGGAAATGGTTGCTGAGCTCCGCTGAGGAGGCCGATCAAGTCGATGTCATTGATTTGGAGAAGATGACTCAAGTGTCTTCCATTCGAGTGGGTCTCAGGCCCAGAGGCATTGCTTTTAACAAAGAGGGAACGATGGCGTTCGTGGCTGTAGAGTCAGAAAGTTTGCTGGTCGTCATTGATATGAAAACCCAGGCCGTGATCAAAAGCCTGAAAGTGGGCGCTCGAACCAATGGGTTGACTTTGTCCAAAGATGGCGCAGAGCTTTATGCCAGCAACGGCGGAGATGCAAGTGTTGCAGTGATTGATGTTAAAAAACTTGAGCTCAAAACCCTGGTGGGGGTGGGACAAAGGCCTTGGAACATGGCCATCAATCAAGAGGGGAGCAAGTTGTATGTTGCTGCGGGTAGAAGCCATGCTGTGAGCATCGTGGATTTAAAAACACACCAATTGATCAAAAATTTAGAGGTAGGTCGCTTGCCTTGGGGCGCTGCGGCTCCTTGATTTTTATGTCAACAGGATCATTTTTCAAACTGTGCAAAAACTGATCAGATGAGCAGCCCCATGGATTCATTGCAAAGCCAAGCCGAGTCGGCCAAACTCGGGCTTGATGGCTCTTTTGATGTTGAAGTTTCACAAGCTTCCACAAGGGTCTTTGACCGAATGGCCGTAGGCTTGCATTGGCTGTTGGCCCTGGCAATTTTTTACCAACTGGCCCTAGGGCTTTGGATGATTGATTTGCCCAAGAGTCCTGTGGGTTTCAGAGCTGGATGGTTCAACTGGCACAAATCCATCGGTTTGGTGATTGGTTTGCTGATGTGTTTGCGCTTGACATGGCGCTTGACGCACCCACCACAAAAGGACGATGTGCCTATGCCGACTTGGCAAAGAAGGGTTTCTCAAGCCAATCATGGGTTTCTTTACCTCAGTTTGCTGTTGATGCCCTTGAGTGGATTTTTAGGGTCCAATTTCACGCCCTACCCAGTTAAATTTTTTGGCTGGGCCTTGCCTAGATTTTTAGATCCCTCAGCGGATCTAAAATTGATTTGCTCCAATGTTCATTTGTACACCAGTTACACATTGATCTTTTTGATCGTTTTGCATCTCTTGGGCGCGATGTGGCATGCTCTTAAAAGGGACGGCGTGATGGCTCGAATGTCCTTTAAATCCTAAAACGCAGGTTCTCATAATTACCAAACGCCATTTGTTTTGCATTATGATGCAAGCACCGTGTATGCGGATTTGAGTTACATTGAACTTGAAACCAATTGACGAAGTCAAGTTTGTCTAAAATGGTGGTGTTTACAAGTTTGTGAGTGGTTCATTTCGGTGCACTCATTTTTTACTTCAAGCGGAGTCTCCATCATGAAATCTCGTCGCCAATTTATTTCTGAAACTGCCATTGCTGCATCTTCTATGGCCTTCCCCTTGGTTGGGGGTGCTCAAGCCAAGTCTGTGAAGGTTGGCGTCATTCATCCTGTCACGGGTGCATTGGCCTATTCGGGGCAACAATGTCGCGAAGGCGCATTGATGGCCATCGAGGATGTCAACAAGGCCGGCGGCATCAAGTCCTTGGGAGGCGCAAAATTGGAAGCCTTGCTAGGCGATGCGCAATCGACACCTCAAGGCGGTTCCGCGGAGGTTGAAAAAATGAATGAAGCAGGTGTCAGTGCAATCGTTGGTGCCTTTGCTTCCGCCATTTGCTTGGCGACCACACAAACGGCTGCCAAATACAATTTGCCGCACATTGTCGATGTTGGTGTGGCGGATCAAATTGTCGAGAGAGGTTTGAAAAATACCTTTCGCTTTGGACCTGGGTATAAAAAATGTGCCGAAATCGCAGTTGCAAACCTGCATGTGCTCAACACAGCCGCAGGAAAGCCCGCTAAAACTGTCATGATCATTCACGAAGAGTCCTTGTTTGGGACGGGAACGGCCAGTCTTTTGTCCCGAGAATTGCCTGGTTATGGTTACGACGTCAAAGAAGTGATCAAGCATCCCAATCCAAGCCGTGACTTTAGCAACATCGTCTTAAGGATGAAACAAATCAATCCTGATATTGTGATTCCTGCGAACTATTACAACGAGTATGCTCTTTTGGTGCGGACCATGCAGCAGCAAAAGGTGGTGCCAAAGGCGATTTACTCTGTTTTGGGTGGAGCCGCTTCGAGCTACAAGTTTGTCAAAGAATATGCAGAGGCAGCGAACGGCATCATCGATTGCAACCACTGGTTCAATCCCAAAGACAAAAAAGCACAAGAGCTCAAAAAGCGCGCAGAGGCCAAAGGTCTGTATTTCAGCTATGAGCTCTTCATGAGCTACACGGCCATGAAATTATTGGCACAAGCCATCGAAGAGGCCAAGTCCACGGACCGGGCGGCCATCATTGATGCCTTGAACAAAACCAAGTTTTCTGATCACATCATGCCTTATGGTCCCACGCAATTTGTCAACGGACAAAATACGGGTGCACAGCCTTTGATGACGCAGGTCATCAAAGGGGACATCAAAGTGATCATTCCTCGAGACTACCGTGAGGCTGAGCCCATCTTTCCATTGAACGCTTGATTCACTTCAAGATGGGATGAGGGCACACATGGTCAATGTGCTGCCCATTTTTTTGACGCAGATGACCTCAAGGATTGACTGGTGTTTGATTTATCTATTGTGTTCTCATCGGTCTTGAATGGGTTGACAATGGGCGCTGTCTACACCTTGATTGCCCTTGGATTGACGCTCATTTACGGCGTGCTTCATATCATCAATTTTGCCCACGGGGCTGCCTTGATGGTGGCCTTGTACGGCGTTTATTTTTTAAAAGTAAAGCTCGGTATTGACCCCTATTTGGCCTTGCCCATGGTGGTCCCGTCCATGTTTGTTGTTGGTTATTTTTTACAAAAAATCATCATCAACCATGCCTCACATGGGAAAGATGAAAACATTCTTTTGGTCACCCTGGGCATTTCCATCGTTTTAGAGAATTTGGCGCTTTTGTTTTTCAATTCAGACACACGAAGCATTGAGACGAGCTATACGCTGACGACCGTGGCCGTGGGTCCTGCCATGATTGCCATACCCAGGCTCTTGTCTTGTCTGGGTGCATTGGTGGTGTCTTTGATGCTGATCGTTTTTATGAAAACGACCGATCTGGGGCGGGCCATACGAGCTGTGGCAAAAGAAAAAGCCGGTGCTCGGTTGATGGGCATTGATGTGGAGCACGTCTATGCCATGTGTTTTGGTATCGGTTTGGCTTGTTTGGGGGCGGCTGCTTGTTTTTT
>CAIMNS010000118.1 GCA_903842945.1 uncultured Burkholderiales bacterium | reverse complement strand
GTGTAGTAGCGAATACAAATTGGTTTCGACAAACTGAACTTGCGCGTCAAAACTTTATCAGTCAAGGGGCTTTAGAAGTTCGCGAACAAGAGTTGTTGTCTGCAAATGCGCTTGTCAAAGTGGGACAGGCTAATGTCGCTTCTGCTTCCCAAGACATTAAGAAAATTCAAGCAGACAAGCAGGCCGCTTTAGTTCAGCGGCAGTCTATGCGTTTAATTGCACCTGCAAATGCTGTCGTAACCAGCCGTGATGCTGAAGCTGGTAGCACGGTTGTGGCTGGCCAAGCCGTAGTGCGTTTGTCACAACCCACTAGCTTTTGGATCAAGATGCGTGTTGATCAAGGCCGTTCTTTTGGGCTGGCTGTGGGTTTGCCAGCCGTCATTGTTTTACGTTCCAACCCACTTCAAAATTTGGCCGGAAAAGTAGAGCGTGTTGAGTGGCAATCAGATTCAGTCACTGAAGAGAAAATCGCCCAAGTGTCGTTTGATCGATTGCCAGTTAATTTATCGATGGGAGAGATGGCCGAAATCACTTTAATCTTGCCTGCAACGCCTCTTGCGTTGGTACTCCCGCAAGCCAGCGTGCAACAATATCTGGGACGCACGGGTGTATGGAAGTTAACGCCTCATCAGCTCGAGTTTGTTGATGTGAAGCTAGGCGCGTTTAACACTGATGGCTGGGTCCAAGTCCTTGAAGGCTTGAAGCAGGGTGATAAGGTGGTTGTTTACAGCGAAAAGCCGTTGTCATCTGAAACCCGATTTAAAGTGGTTGATGCTTTGATGACAAAGCCCCAGACATGATCAGCTTGGCGGCTCGTGACATTGGTCACAACTGGGCTAAGTTTTTACTCACCGGTATTGGGCTTGGACTTTTAATCGGCGTCACTTTAACAATGGCAGGTGTTTTTCGGGGCATGGTAGACGACGCCCAAACATTACTGACCAATAGCGGTGCAGATTTATGGGTCGTTCAAAAAGATACGCAAGGTCCCTATGCCGAATCTTCGAGTTTAAAAGACGATGTGGTCCGAAGTATTGCCGGTATGCCGGGCATATCGCAGGCAGCCAATGTTACATATTTCACAATGCAGGTCAGCGTGTTGAGACATGAAGGTGATAAAGAAACCAGAAGCATGGTTGTCGGCATTGAACCTGGAGCGCCGCATTTGCCAGGCCAACCTTCACACTTGCTTGCGGGTCGCCACCTCACTAAAAGTCACTACGAAGCTGTGGTTGATGTGAAAACTGGTTTCAGAATTGGCGACAAAATTCAAATACGACGGCATGTGTATGAGGTTATTGGCATCACTCAAAGAATGGTGTCGTCAGGTGGTGACCCCATGGTTTTCATTCCACTTAAAGATGCCCAAGAGGCCCAGTTTTTGAAAGACAACGATGCCATTGTCAATGAACGACTTCGAACGTCTTTAAATCCAAGTTTCAACCGTCCTTCCGTCCCTGGGCTTTTAGATGCTGTCCAAAATTTACAAACCAGCAGTCGAAATGTGAATGCTGTTTTGGTACGTGTATTGCCAGGTTGGCATCCTGATTTTGTAGCTGAACCCATTAGAAGGTGGAAGCATCTGACGGTTTACACGCGTGACGACATGGAAGAAATTTTGGTAAAAAAATTAATAGCTACGTCTGCCAAGCAG
>CAIMNS010000117.1 GCA_903842945.1 uncultured Burkholderiales bacterium | reverse complement strand
GTATGTGTTGTCCCCGCAGAGGAGGTCCACCCAGACACGAGCCTGATCGAACTCGACAGCCTCCCCCCAGTTTGGGTTTCAGCCAGGGCGGCCAGGCGCGCACCTCTTTACCAATTGCTCAAAGACCTGGGCGTCAAGATTGAAACGTCCACCCAACCCAGCCCCCAAGCGCTTTGCTTGGTCGCGCCTTTGGGCTTTGACGTCACCACCGCCTGCGTGCTCGAGAGACTGGACCCTGCCAGAACCATCGGCATCGACATGCTCTTTGACGACCAAGAGACGCGCCGACGTGTCCTTGCGACCAACCCAGCTTTGCGACAAGACATCAAGCATGCCGCTCAAGTGATCTTCACCTTGGATAAAAAACCCTTGAGTGTCATCCGCGACTCTGGCGGCTTTGTGACGCAGCGCGTTGTGGCTTGCATCGTCAACATTGCCAGTGACATGTGTCAGCAACAAATTTGCACGCCTGCTGACTTGGACTTGGCTGTGCAGTTGGGTTTGGGCTACCCCAAGGGCCCCCTGGCTTTGGGCAACCATTTGGGTGCGGAAAACATCCTTGAAGTCCTCTTTAATCTTCAAACCGTTTACGCAGACCCCAGGTACAGACCCAGCCCATGGCTCAGGCGTCGAGGCGCATTGGGCTTGAGCTTGTTGCACGAGGAGGCATGAAGTCATGAGCAGTGCACAACTTAAAAGCGAGACCGTGGGTCAAACCATGGTGCTCACGTTGTCCAACCCATTGGCCAGAAACGCCATGACACCAGAAATCTACGCAGCTGGTGTGGAGGCCTTCAACCAAGCCGATGCCAACGACCGCATCCGAAGCATCTTGATCCAAGGAGAAGGCGAGCACTTTTGTGCTGGGGGCAACGTCAACCGCTTGCTCGAGCAACGCGCCATGCCTGCACAAAGCCAAGAAGCCCATTTGGATGTTTTGGCGTCCTGGGTGGAGAGCATTCGCACCTGCTCCAAACCGGTGGTCGCCTGCGTCGAAGGTGCAGCAGCAGGAGCAGGTTTTTCTATTGCCTTGGCATGCGATTTTTTAGTGGCCGCACACAACAGCTTCTTTGTCATGGCCTATGTCAACATTGCTTTGTCGCCCGACGGCGCAGGCAGCTGGTCCTTGGCAAGACAACTGCCTAGGGCGCTGTGCTCTGAAATCTTGATGTTAGGTGGGCGCATCGATGCACAAAGACTCCATCAATTGGGCATGATCAATGACTTGGCGCCAGCGGGACAAGCCTTTGTCAAAAGCCTAGACCTGTGTGAACGCATCAACCAAAAAGCGCCCAACGCCATGAGCAGCATCAAACAACTCTTGAACCAAGCTGCTGGGACCACCTTGGGTGAGCACATGCTGCTGGAGAAAGCGGCCTTTGTTGACAACCTCTACCACCCCAATGCGCAAAGGGGCCTGGATGCCTTCATTGAAAAAACACAGGCCCAATACCCGACTTCCCTAAACTGAACTGCTGGACCCATCCATCGGACTCCCCTATGAGTGAAATAGACCAAAACTTCTCGGGTACCCAAGAACTGCCTCCAAGCCATCTGTTCGATCTAGAGCGACTGAGCACATGGATGGCTGAGCATGTCGAAGGCTTTCTGGGCCCCTTGAACGCTCGCATGTTCAAAGGGGGGCAATCCAACCCCACCTTTCTTCTTCAAACGCCAAGCCGGCACTATGTGATGCGCTCCAAGCCTGCACCTGTGGCTCAACTGCTCCCATCAGCACATGCCATCGAGCGCGAATTCAGGGTCATGAAAGCCTTGGAGAAAAGCCTGGTGCCTGTCGCTCAGATGCTGGCCTTGTGCACGGATGAGAGCATCACGGGTCGTGCCTTCTTCATCATGGAGATGGTGCAGGGTCAAGTGTTTTGGGATCAATCTTTGCCTGAACTCGATGCCAAGAAGCGACGCGGGGTGTACCAACAGATGAACCAAGTGATCTCCCACTTGCACTCGGTTGACTTGAGCGCCTCAGGCCTGAGTGATTTTGGCAAAGCAGGAAATTATTTCGAGCGGCAAATTGCACGGTGGAGCCAACAATATGTGGCCTCTGAGACCGTGCCCATCCTCGAGATGGAGCAACTCATTGAATGGCTTCCGAACAACTTGCCGCCCTCCTCCAAAGACGGCAAGGTCTGCCTGGTGCACGGAGACTATCGGCTCGACAACTTGATCTTTGACGGCAAGGGTGAGCGAATTTTGGCCGTTCTAGACTGGGAGTTGTCCACCTTGGGACACCCCTTGGCTGACTTCAGCTACCACTGCATGTCTTGGCATGTGACGCCAGAACGCTTCAGAGGCATCTTGGGGTATGACTTAAAGGCCCTTGGCATTCCCATGGAGGAAGAATACATCCGTTGGTATTGCGAAAACACGGGCCTTGCTGAACCGGTGCAGCTCAAAGAGGACTGGGCATTTTTTCTGTCCTACAATATGTTTCGCATGGCAGCCATTTTGCAAGGCATTGCCAAACGAGCTCAAGTGGGGACGGCTTCAAGTTTGCAGGCGCAAACGGCAGGTGAGAGAGCCAGACCGATGGCGCAATTGGCTTGGAAATATGCGCAAATGTGTTGATGAAACCGTGCTGGTGTGAAGCCGAAAACGGCCTTGCCACTTGATCGAGTCACTTCACCAAGCGCCCAAAGCCAGAAGACAACATTTTTATTCTCAACCACCCCTTCTAAAAGGAACAACCAATGATCGACGTCTACTCATGGCCCACGCCAAACGGCCACAAGGTCCACATCATGCTAGAAGAATGTGGCATGAAACTTGGCCGAGACTGGCAGGCCATTCCCATCAACATTGGCACAGGTGACCAGTTCACGCCTGAATTTTTAAACATCAGTCCCAACAATAAAATCCCTGCCATGGTCGACCCCCATGGCCCGGATGGCAAACCCATTCACCTTTTTGAGTCTGGAGCTATCCTTATTTACTTGGCCGCCAAGTTTGGCAAGTTCATGCCCAAATCTGATCGTGCCAAATTTGAGGTCTTGCAGTGGTTGATGTTTCAAATGGGTGGTGTGGGTCCCATGCTTGGACAAGCGCATCACTTTAGAATTTACGCTCCAGAAAAAATTGATTACGCTGTCAACCGCTACACCCAAGAAGCCAAGAGAATTTATAACGTGATGAACAAGCGCTTGCAATCGAGTGCATTTCTAGGGGGTGCCAAGTATTCCATTGCAGACATGGCCGTCTATCCATGGCTTAGAAGTTGGCAAAACCAAGGCATCGACTGGGCCGACTATCCAAGCCTTAAAGCTTGGTTTGATTTGATCGAGTGTCGACCCGCTGTGCAAAGGGGCGTGAGCGTCCTGGCCAGCCTTAGAAAGCCCGTGCACGACGAGAAGTCCAAGGAAATGCTTTTTGGAAAAACTCAATACCAAAAACGTTGAACCCACAAGTGCTTCAAGTTTGAAAGCTCAAGCTTGAAGCCTACAAGCCCCTGCTAGCTCTCCCCCAGGGGGTCCTCACTTGACCAAAAGAGAGCAACGACTGAAAGAGTTTTTGAGCACAGCAACGCTTTGCGCATCACAGTTGGCATCCATCACCACGATGTTGCCTGCACTGTTCTTTAAGAATTGAGCGCTCACGCCATCGCTGTTTTTAACCGCCACCATCATGGAGGGGATCACCTCGCCCCAAGTGGCCTCGGAAATTTTGGCCACGCGCATCATGGTCTGCGTGGGATCTTGTAAATTCAAGTAGAAGAACCCAGCCTCGTAAAACACATCAAAACTCTCAAGAGAGGTGATGGGAAACAGCAAAGCGTAATTGCTGTTGGCGTAAAAGAAGGTGCCCGCTTGCGCATTGGAGATGACGGTATCTGGGGACCCTTTGATCCAAACGGAGGGTCTTCCATTGCTCAAACTGCCCATCAAAAACAAATCCAGTCGCTTGCCCGCTGAGGGAATGATTTGAACGCTGTGCAGTTGCGTTGGGATCATGGCGCTTTGCGCGTTATCGATGATTCGACTGGACGCCAATTCAAAGCTTCGCTCATTGGCCAGCAAGCTTTTGTTGGCCAACAGCACAATGGGGGGGAGCGTTGGGTCCACCAACACCAGGTCCATCAAACCATCGGCATTGATGTCCGCAGCAGAGGCTTGGTAGGCTTTGAATTGATAAGGCGTCAAGCTCCTATCATGTAAACTGATTTTTTGATAAACACCGGTTTTGGCATCGCTCAAGTACAAGAGTTGACTCTCTTTGCCACTGGCCACACTGCCCTTGCAGGTCACCATCACATCATGGCGTTGATCGCCATTGAAGTCAGCCGTGATGGCAAAACTGGCCTGTTGGCAGCCCACCGTGTCTTTTAAAACCAGCGAGGTTCTATCGACCCATTGGCCCGACTCCCAATGAAAAAAATGTGCGCTGGCAAGACCTGCAGTGGAGTTGACCATGACAAACGCGGAAAACTGTCCAACACCTTCTCTAAAAAAGTCCCCAAACGTGATGGCGTTCCTGGTGTCCAAGTCGCTCACAGGCACACCCAAAATGCTGGCCACATTCAAAGACGGGACCAACAGTTTTCTTGCGTCTTGTTTGTACTCATAGGACGTGGAAAAAACAGAAGACGGGGGGGTGTTCACCGCTATGGGAGGCGTCACACTGCCAGTGCCCAAACTAGGATCTGTTGTCACAAGGTTGGTCTCAGGCGCTCCCTTGCCAGAGCCACAGGACATGAGCAAGACGGACAAGCATCCACAAAGGACATGACCCAAGGTGTTTGACAAAGATCGATGCGCCAAAAGCTGCTTAATCATTACAATGTGGGTG
>CAIMNS010000116.1 GCA_903842945.1 uncultured Burkholderiales bacterium | reverse complement strand
CAGCTGAAGGGCGCCAGTGTGTGTGTTCAATCTGGAACCACGACCGAGAAAAATCTGACCGACTTCTCCAAGGCCCATAAATTAGACATCAAACCCATCGTCTTTGAAAAGCTAGAGGCTGCAAATGCGGCCTACTTCCTTGGCCGCTGCAAAGCTTACACCACAGATGCATCTGGCCTGGCTTCCATTCGCTCAAAAGAAGCAAAAGACCCCACAGAGCACCTCATCTTGCCAGACCTGATCTCCAAAGACCCTGTGGGTCCCAGGGTCAGACGGGGGGATGATGAGTGGTTGGCCATCAGCAAATGGGTGATCTATGGCCTCATTGAAGCCGAGGAATATCAAATCACCTCAAAAAACATTGAAAACCTGAAGAACCAGTCTACCGATCCGGTGGTCATGAGGTTGATTGGCAAATCCGAGGACATGGGCAAACTGCTGGGCCTTGACCGAGAATGGCTTGCAAGGCCCCTATCGCAAGTGGGTAACTACGCTGAAATATTTGAGCGAAATGTTGGTGAAAAAACACCCTTGAACTTAAAACGTGGCATCAACGCTTTGTGGTCGCAAGGTGGTCTTCAATATGCCATGCCTATTCGCTAAAGAGGTTTGCCTTGCCTCCAATGTGTCCATCCCCTTTTGAAGCTCACCTTGAAACTGCTTGAACTTTGGCACCACAAACGAACTAGACAGTGGTTGATTCAGATCGCAGTCGTCATGGCCATCTTGACCCTTCTTGGATGGCTTGGCTACAACACCTGGGTCAACCTCAAATCCAGAGGTATCCAATCTGGATTTGATTTTCTGCTGGAGACTGCTGGCTTTGACATCGGAGAGCATTTCTTGGTCGCCTTTGATTCTTCTGACCCTTATGGGTGGGCCTTTTTGGCAGGACTCTTGAACACGCTCAAAGTGTCGATGGTGGGTCTGATCATCTCAAGCCTTCTTGGTTTGCTGGTAGGCATAGGCCGCACCTCACCTCAAACATTGATCCGTTGGTGCTCACGCGCCTACGTGGAGTGCCTCAGAAACGTGCCTCTTTTATTACAACTGCTGATGTGGTATGTCTTGTTGATTGAATACTTGCCGTCATCAGAAACACCCTACTCTTGGTTCAATGCCATCTTTTTAAGTCAAGAAGGCTTGAGCTTGCCGATGTTGATGTGGCAACCCCATGAAAGCAACGCTTTTTTTGATGTTCAACTGATATGGTCTTGGCCCACCATGGATAGGTTTGGCATCCATAGCGATGTGAATTTAAGTCCTGAATTCATCGCCTTGACGTTTGCTTTGAGTTTGTACACCAGCGCCTTTGTTGCAGAAATCGTCAGAGCAGGGATTGAATCCGTTCCAAAAGGACAAATTGAAGCCGCAAAGAGCGTGGGTTTGAACAACGTTCAAATCAGTCGCTTCGTCGTTTTGCCCCAAGCGGCCCAACTCATTCGACCGCCTTTGACCAATCAGTATTTGAACTTGATAAAAAATTCTTCCTTGGCTGTTGCGATCGGCTACCCCGATGTGGTCAGTATTGCCAACACGGCCTTGAACCAAACAGGACGGGCCTTGGAGTGCATCTCGATTTTGATGACCCTCTATTTGATGCTCTCTTTGGTGGTTGCATGGGGCATGGGTCGCTTCAAAGACGCCAGCAGCCGGGCCCTAGAAAAAGACCAAGAAACCCTAGAACGTTCAGATCAGAAGTCCCACAAAACAGGGGCCAGCCATGCATGATCACATGCCGTCCCAAGAGCACTCCTTGGTGAGCACCCACTTTATCAAGGCAGCCCATCAGCCCATTCAAGCTCGAAGTTGGCGCACACTAGCTCACCGCACGGGACTTGAATTCAAACGCCATCCCTTTCAAAGCGCTTTGTCGATCATCTTGTTTGCCCTTCTGAGCCTGAGCGGTTTGGCCTTTTTTGAATGGGGCGTTTTCAATGCAGTCTT
>CAIMNS010000115.1 GCA_903842945.1 uncultured Burkholderiales bacterium | reverse complement strand
GTTACTTTGACCGCGTTGGCCAAAATGTTCACGCCTTCAACCATGCGTGCGCGGGCTTCGCCGCCGAAAATTACGTCTTTTGCTGCCATTTGAATTTCTCCGATTTAATTAATTACTCGACCACTGCGAAGAGGTCTTCTTCTTTCATGACCAACAGCTCATCGCCCATGACCTTGACGGTTTGGCCGCTGTATTTGCCGAACAACACGCGGTCGCCGACTTTCACGTTCATGGCAACAACGTCGCCTTTGTCATTGCGCTTGCCTGGGCCCACGGCCAAGACTTCGCCTTGATCAGGCTTTTCAGCAGCTGCATCAGGAATCACGATGCCAGAGGCAGTTTTGGTTTCGCTTTCGACACGTTTAACGATCACGCGATCGCCGAGAGGACGTAGTTTCATTGCATCTCCTAAATATGAAACAAGGTTTAAAAACAAAAAGTATTCAAGAATTGAATACTTTAGGGTTCATCGGAGGGTGCTGATGTTGTTAGCACTCATCTCCTGCGAGTGCTAATGATAAGGGCATTCAAAAGGATTTCAAGTAGGCTTTTAAAAATGAGTCCATGTGAAAGGGGTTATTCAAGTCAAGAACTGAGTCTTCGGGCGGTGCTTCTTTCATTTGGTTTCATGCATCGAATTCTTCAGAAGCATGGGTATTCTTTGGAATGAACTAAAAAGAATTACAAATGCCCAAATCACCCAATACCCCTACCGGGGCATCATCTGAAAAACTGCAAGAGACCCACCGTCATGAGGCAAAAGACAGGGCTTTCAGTGACTACGTTGTTTATGTGGATGAAAGCGGAGATCATTCGCTGACCAGTATCAATCCCGATTTCCCCATTTTTGTTTTGGCTTTTTGTGTGTTTCACAAACGCCATTACAGCGAAATGATAATTCCTGCAGTTGAAAAGCTGAAGTTCAATTACTTCGGTCATGACAGTGTGGTTCTGCATGAAAACGAAATTCGAAGGCAGAAAGGGCCGTTCACATTTTTAAGTCAACGTACCGTTCGACAAGAATTTATGGGGTAACTCGACGGCATCATGGAAGCCAACAACTTCATTCTGATTGCGTGCGTGGTTGATAAAGTTCGAGTCCCAAGTAGCGAGGCCAAGGTCTCTAATCCGTATCACATTGCATTAGGGTTTTGTCTGAATGCTTTGCGAGGATTTCTGGCAGAAAAGCAACAAGATCAATTTAAAACGCACGTCATTGTGGAGCGCAGGGGGCGCTTAGAGGACAGAGAGCTGGAATTAGAGTTTCGGCGAAATTGTGATGGGCAAAACTCTGGAAACCTATCTTGGCCATTTGAAGTGGTCTTTGCTGATAAAAAGGCTAACTTGACTGGATTGCAATTGGCCGATTTGGTAGCAAGACCCGTGGGCATTAATTATTTGCGACCGGCACAAGCCAACCGAGCATTTCAACTGCTGATGAAAAAGTTTTATTGTGATGGGGGCCGAGAAAAAGTTGGCAATGCTTACGATGGTGTGGGGTTGCTGGTTTACCCATCTCAAAAAGCGAAAAGCCCCGATGAACCCATCGAGGCTATAACGCCGATCGGGAGCCCCCAATCCACTTAAGCCAAATTCTATCAGTAACAAGAATAAAGTGGTTAATGAATTATTGAATGAATGAAAAAGCACAATGTATCGGAGATGGAATAGTTCCTTTAATATGAGTGCTCATAAGGTTCAGAAACACCATGTTGCAATCCCATCAGTTGAATGTCAACGGTCAAGTTGTCACTTTCAAGCCAGGCGCTGACAGCACCGCTCTTCAAACAATTCGCAATCAGTTCGGTTTAACGGCAAGTCGATACGGTTGTGGCCAAGAGCAATGCGGGGCATGCCATATTTTGATCGATGGCCAATCAAAGCCGATCTGTCAGTTGCCAGCGGATGCATTGGTGGATCACAGTGTGGTCACGCTAGAGTCTGCGCAAAACAAGGATTTGCCCAGCACACCTTTCTTAAAAGCATTGCAATTGAGTTTCAGTGCTGAGCAAGCCGCGCAGTGCGGATATTGCACCAGCGGTTTGCTCATCAGCGCCACAGCCTTGTTGATGAATGCCAGTGGCACTGTTTCTGATCTTCAAATTCGGGCAGCTTTAGATCCGCACCTTTGTCGATGCGGCTCACACAATCGCGTGCTGAAAGCTGTGAAAAAAGCGGCACTTCAATGTGGTCTGAAAATTGCCAGCTCTGAGGTATCAGCATGAGTCAGTTGTTGTCTCCCTCAGTGAGTTTGAAAACCAATCCTTTATTAG
>CAIMNS010000114.1 GCA_903842945.1 uncultured Burkholderiales bacterium | reverse complement strand
TCTTGAGCATTGCGGTTGTCAGGAAAGTATCCATCTCTTTGCAGCAAGCTTGCGACATTGCTCACTTTGACGGCTTCACGAACTGCTGCATTGAGTTTATCGACCACCTCAATGGGCGTTTTTGAGGGCGCAAAAAATATGCCCCAAGACCCGATGGGATCAAAGCTGGGATACATCTCTTTCAGCAAGGGAACTTCTGGCAAAGGCGCAAATTTTTTGCTCCCCGTGAATGCCAGGGCTCTGACCTTGCCCTCCAACACCAAATTCAAAACCGAGGGGGGAGTTGCGACCATCACTTGAATGCTGTCACTCAATAAACCCGTCATCACCTCCGAGGTCCCTTTGTAGGGAATGTGCTCCATGCCAATGCCCGCGTTCAAATTGATCGACTCGCTGGCCAAGTGGATGATATTTCCCACTCCAGGGGATCCATACATGAGGCGCTCTTTTTTTGCTTTATCGACCAAGTCGCTGATCGTGACCATAGAAGACTTTGCATTGACCAACACCAACATGCCATCCAAAATCCCAACACTGGCCACGGCGCGAAGGTCTTTTAATAAGTCAAAACCCGGGTTCTTGTACACATAAGGCGTGGATGAAATGGATGAACTGGAGAACAAAAGCGTGTAGCCATCTGGATTGGATAGAGCAACGCTCTTGGCTGCAATGGTGCCATTGGCGCCCATGCGGTTTTCTATATAGACCGCCTGATTCAATTGAAGCGACAACTGTTGCGCAACCGTATGGGCTTGAATATCCGGTCCACTGCCTGCTGCAAAACCCACCAACACCTTGATCGTCTTAGTGGGATAGGTTTGAGCTATGGCGGACACAAGCCATAAAAAATTCACCAAGCATAAAAGGACACCACGCATTGTTATCATCTTTAATCCCCAAAATCAATTTAGCAACACCATCTTCAAAAGAAATTCACTCAAGTCGTTTCTTCAGATCATCATCAAACTGACCATCGATCAAAATAAAAGCCACCCAACAAGGCTCTTTGGACCGATTGGTCCAGGCGTGATTGGTTCCACACTGAACCAAGATATCTCCGGCCTTCAGCAAGACCTCTGAGTCATCTAGCAGCATGGTCACTTCACCCGATAAAACAATGGCGTAATCGATCGTTTCGGTTTGATGCATCAAGGGGTGCCTGCCATTTTGCGCAAAGGTGCTGCCCGCTTGGTTGCCAAGTGAGGCAAACAACTCTTGTGAAGCCTTGGCATCTAACTTGTCCAATCCGTCATGATCTGGGGGAAAGCAATTGACCCTCAAAACAGTACCGTTTTTTTCAGGCAACTGTCTTCTAGGGCCGCTTGTCGTCTCCGCGGTCTGCGCACTCACCAGTGCGGGTGTACCATGGGTTCTGAAGATATCGGTTGAGAAGTAATTGGGTCTGAGTGGAACCGTGTGCACAAAAGGCGACGGCCCATCAGAGATGACCACCGCTTTTCCGTTTTCGTCATGGCCTGTCACAACTCTTCTAACAATTCCGGTCATTGTTTGTCCTTTATTTTCAATTCAATGTAAGAGATCAATCCAGTGCAATATTTTTTTCTTTGATCAATTTTGACCAAATCGCTGTCTCCGTGTTGATCATGTTCGTGAAGTTTTGACCACTCAACACCAATGGCACTGCACCCGCTTCAGCCAAACGTTTTTTAAAGTCATCGGTCTCGAAAGATTTCGTGATGGCATCAGCGATTTTTTGAGCATTCGCTTGAGAGATTCCTCTAGGCCCCATGATCGCAAACCAAGGGAGGATTTCTAAGCCTGAAAATCCCTGCTCAGTGATCGTTGGTACATCAGGCAAAAGTGCACTTCTTCGACCCACGACCGCAATCATTTTGACTTTCCCCGTTTGCACAGAAGGCCTGGCCAGTCCAACACTGATGAACATCCCCGATATTTGTCCACCTAAAACATCTGCATAGGCAGGCGTGGCCCCCTTGTAGGGAATATGTAAGAGTTCAATGTTGGCCACATCCTTTAAGAGCTCAATGTACGCATGCAAAATATTGCCCTTGCCAGCCGAGCCGAAAGACAAGGGCGTACTTGATGACTTGGCCAAAGCCACCAACTCCTTGATGTTGTTGGCTTGAATTTGTTTGGCGACAATGACACCGATCTCGGTCTGAGCAATACAAACAATCGGCACCAAATCCTTGACTGGATCGTAAGGAATGGACTTGTCGATCAAAGGAAAGAAAGTAATCATGCCCGAACTTGCAAACAATAAATTGCTCCCATCTATTGCGCCTTGTTTCAATAGATTCACGCCCACAGCGCCATTGCCACCGGCGTGGTTTTCTGTGACAACCGTGGCCTTTAGATTGTTTCGCAAGGCCTCTGCAGCAAGGCGGCCATATATATCCGTGGGCCCGCCTGCAGCCAAAGGGATGATGATCCTGATGTTGGTAGGCATGTTTTGCGAGTAAGCAGCACACAACACACTTAGCACACAGCAACCCAACACCATTCGGCTAAGATTTTTTACATCAAAAATTTTGCTCACTTTTGTAGTCCCTTTCTCGGCAAAGGGACAGCACCCTCAGGAATAGGCTGCCTGATGGCATTCAGAATCACAGAAACGAAACCAAAATAACCAATGGTTGACAAAAGATCCAATGTACTCAGTTCACCAAAACGCTTGATGGCTTTTTCATAAGTGGCATCACTCACGTCTTTATCAAACAAGATTTCATGCGTGAACTCATAAATCAGCGAAAGATCTGCATCGCTCAAAAGCGGCTCCTCTCCCACTCGAATTGCATCCACAACCGCAGAATCAAGACCATACTCCATGGCCAATTGACTGTGTGCATACCACTCATAGTCAGCAGACCAAAACTTTGCAGTGATTAAAATCGCAAACTCACGGTGCAAGGGCTCTAAAGTGCTCTCAAAACGGATGCTGTCACCCAATAAGCGAACTCGATCTGTCAATGTCGGGTTTCTGAGCAAGGCATTGAAGGGGCCGCGCAAGCCTTTTCTAGGTCCATCGATCAGGGTTTGAGCAGCTGCTCTTTGCTGCTCATTCATTTGATCCAGAGGAATGGGTTTGAAGCGTTGTGTCATCCTGTGTCCCTAAGTAGGCAACCAAGCCATTTGGGCTTGGTATGCAAATTCTGTCTTTACATCAATCACGGCTGGTAAGTTGCTCTTTAAAGCTTGGGAGAAAGCTTGTTCGAAATCTTCGGCTTTTTCTACAGTGATGCCAAAACAGCCATAAGCTTGAGCGATTTTTGCAAAATCTGTTTTGTTGTAGACATAGCACTCTGATTTGCGACCTTCCTCTCGATGTGCATAGGCAATGTTCAAGTTCTTGAGCCCTTGAGAAAGGCACTCATTGTTGTTCACAATCACAATCACCTGAAGACCCATTCTTTTGGCCGTTTCGAGTTCAGGCAGATGGTAAGCAAATCCACCGTCTCCTGTAAAGCAAACCACGGTTCGATGCGGCGCTGCAGCTTTTGCACCAATAGAGGCAGGAAAGGACCAACCCAGAGAGCCTGCAGCTCTGATGTAAGTCTGATCTTCATGCCTCAATTCCACATGATTTCCAGTCCATAGCGCCGAGTACCCCGTGTCTGCAACCAAGATGGCATCGTGGGGCAGCAATCTTGTCAAGTCTGCACAGATTCTCTGAGGCCTGATGGGGAGTTCATTTCGACTCCACTCGGCTTGCATCTCATCGCGCCAGGCTTGAAGCAAGCCAGCCGAGTAGGTCAGCCACAAAGAATGCTCAAGTTGTTCCATTTCAGAACTCAAGTCAATCAAAAAACTTTTGATATCGCTTTGAACAGACAGGGTTTGAGTGTAATTTCGCCCAAGCTCCACGGGGTCCAAATCCACATGAATGATGGGTGTGCCCACTCTTGGCAATTTCCAATTGCCCGTGGTGTGATCACTGGTGTTGCTGCCAAGATAGATGACCAAATCGGACTCATCCACAATGTGATTCGTACAACTGCGACCATACAGCCCGACCGTTCCGCGGTAATAAGGATCGCTCTCAATCATGATGGACTTGGCATCCAAGGTGGTCACAACTGGCGCATCAATTTTGATGGCAAATTGTTTCAAGGCCTCCTTGGCGCCTGAAATCATCGCACCCCTGTCCACCACGATGACGGGCTTGCTGGCTTGTTGAATCGCGAGCTTGCATTGAGCCAATAAAGACGCATCGGCTCTGGGTCTGAATGCGGGAAATTTTTGATGAACCACATCCGCTGTCACCGACTCATTGATCTCCAAGGGCGTGATGGCGTCTCCCGTGAAACCCGCCACATCCACATGAACGGGTCTAGGCGTGCCCGTTGTGGCCTCTCTGAAGGCTTGCCTGATCAAATGAGGCATCTGCTCAATGACTTCCATTTGTCCGCTGAACTTGGTCACTGGCCTGAACAAAGGCGTGTGCTCAACCTCTTGGTATGCATTTTTATATTGCATCTGAGCCACATGGCGACCCGTGAAGGCAATGACACTGGAATGACCTAAATACGGATCTTGCAAAGACGCGGCCAAATTGGCTGCACCTACAGATTGGGCCATGCAAATGCCTGGTTTACCCGAAATGCGGGCATAACCATCGGCCATATAACCGATACCTTTTTCAGAGTGTCCAAGAACACGAACAATCGAGGTGTCTTCAATTTCAGCCAACATGCGCCGCAAAATGGCATCCATGAAGAAAATATGCGTGACATCATAGGCTTGAAGCATCTGAGCAAAAAATTTTGCCCCTGACATCTTTGAATTCAAAAAATTTCTCCTGTAATTAGAGTTGATGTATCGGATGACTGAATTTCAAACACCCTTGGTCAATTGAGCGCATGTTGAAATGGCCAGAAAAAAAGCGAGGTCGCTCATTGAAGTAGCAAGCTCGCTTTCAACTTATCCACCGGTCCTTGAAGGAACTCCATCCGCCTTTTTGGTCTACAAATAGAGCCTTAGATGTCCAATGAAGTTTTACTTCACTTGAAGCAAGGGTAAGTTTTTAGGATCTGGCGCTGCAGGAATGCTCTCCAAATATGCATGGATATGGGCCAGGTCTTGGGTCGAGAGAATTTTTTCTGAGTAAGGAGGCATGGGGCCGACCGTGTTGCGAATGAACGCATTAAAGTAAGCCAAGGGCTTGGGGTTAGGTGCCAATTTCAAGCCAGCGATCCCGCCTTGTCCTACAGTACCATGACATTGCCAGCACCCATTCTTCATATAGGCCACTTCTCCCTCTTTGGCCGTTGCTGCACTTGAAATTTGCGCAACAGACAAGAGCGTCAAAGCACCCAAATGAAGAGCAATGGATTTCATTTTTTTAATGGAGTTGTTCATCAATGTTCCTTCAATGGCTTTGTTGCATTATCTAGGTTGAGTCCATACATTCAAGAGTGCGGGGTGGCCTGACTTGACCACCTCAACAGCCTCTTTGAGCGCGGGACCAAGATCCTCTGGCCTCTTGATGGGACCCTTGGCCCACCAACCCATGGATTCAGCCAATTTGTGGTACTCGATATCTGGATTTTCAATGGTGGTTCCAATCGGACCCATGTCGTTTCCGTTGTTGACTTTTCTGTTTCTAAAATTGGCCAGTCTTTGCAAATGCATCACCTCTTGGTGGTACCCGCGGTTGTTGTGCATGACCGATAAAAGTGGGATCTTGTGATGGGCCGCAGTCCACAAAACACCAGGTGCAAACATCAAGTCCCCATCGGACTGGATGCTCACGGAGAAACGACCCAGGTCCCTGTTGGCCAAGGCCGCGCCAACCGAGGCGGGGGCGCCATAGCCGACACCATATCCGCCAGATCGCCCCAACCACTGGTAATGCTTCTCCATGGGCCACAAACGGTTGGGCCAATTGCTCACATTGCCCTCTGAGGCAACGAGTGACCAGTCCAGATGTTTGATGGCGTGATAAATCTCCATGGAGAACCTGGCCGTGCTGATCGGACTTGCATTCCAAGCCAGCGCGGCTTGAGCTTGTGTCTTGGCCCACTCTTCTGCGTAGGCTTTCTTGGCAAGTTCACCGCGCTTTGCGATTTTGTCTTTTTGATCGTTGGGAATGGCCGACTTGAGCGCCTCAATCAATGCAGGCATGGTGGCCTCGGCGTCAGCGGGCATCGAAACATCAATTTCTTGAAAACGCTGAAAGTCCTGATAATTCGCCTTGGTGATCAACTCCGACGCATTGATGCTGATGAGCTTGGTACCAGGCTTGATTTTGGAGACTTGCGTACCAGTCCCTTCATTCAATCCATTGTCCGTGTATTGGTTGACGGTGGCCCAAAAATCAGACAACTCCAAGCCCAAAATCACATCGGCATTGCCAATCACAGAAACTGGACTGCTCAAGTAATTGGTTTTAGGGAAATTCATGCGACTGCCCTGGTCCACCACACGGGCCTGCAAGAGTCCAGCCAATTCCACCAACAGATCGATACCTTTTGGTGTCCTGGCACTGCGGTCAACAACGATCACCGGATTTTGAGCCAGCGCCAACAAGCGCGCCGCTTCCTTGACGGCACCCGAGTCACCTTGCGGGGGACTGCTGGGAATGTACCTTGGAATGCTAGGCATGAAGCCGCCCTTTTCTTTCACCGGCTCTTGCTGCAAGGCCGCATCCAAAGAAAAGGCTATAGGGCCAAAGGGCGGGGTCATTGCAATTTTGTAGCCACGAACCATGGATTGCGCGAAGTGCTGCAATGAAACGGGTGCATCGTCCCATTTGGTGTAGTCACGCACGATGGCACAGATGTCTTGCGCAGAGTGAAAAGTTGGAACACCTGGTGGTCGATAGGCCGCATCGGTGTCGTTGCCCCCGATCACAATGACAGGCACTCGGTCGCACCATGCGTTGTACATGGCCATGGTGGCATGTTGCAAGCCCACCGTGCCGTGACACAAAGACATCAAGGGCTTACCGGAGGCTTTGAAGTAGCCGTGCGCCATAGCGACACCAGATTCCTCATGCATACAGTTGATGTACTCGGGCATGACATTTTGACCATAGTCGATCAAAGACTCATGAATGGCTCTGAAGCTAGAGGCGCAATTGGACGGGATGTATTTGATGCCCAAAGTCTTGATGACGTCGACCATGAAATCCGAGCCTGCTTTACCGTGCACGCGCCCGCCCAAATCATGGGGCATGCCGCTTTCATTTTGAATGCCGTGGCCAGAAGGTGGCAAAGCAGATGGTTTTTTGGCTTCAGCGGGGACTTTATCAGCGGCTTGAGCCACGCCTACAGAGGTGGCGCTCATGACACCGACAGCGCCACTGGCCAGGGCACTGTTTAAAAATTGTCGCCTAGCCAAAGTATTTTGGGGCTCTTGCTGAGGCTCTTTTTTGGGCTCTTGCTTCATGGGCTTCCTAGGGTGTTTGGGGTTCTAAAAATGGGGCTTGCACTTAGCCCGATTGAGACTGGTCTGAAGATACTCAAAAATAAGTCCTTTGACTACAAGCATTTACCCTAGGCCCGCATGAATTTACCTACAATTGAAGTTGGCCCTTTTAGATCGAAAAGCCCCGCCTCCTTGCAACACCCATCATGAGAGACCTCTATGCAGTTTGAATTGGAAACGATGAACGCGGTTTTTGCTTTACAAAAGGATTTGAGCAAGCAACCGCAAGCCTTGAGCTTTGAACATCGACAAGCGCAATTGCACCAACTGCTGGACTTTGTGCGAGAAAAGCGTGTAGACATTCAGGCCGCCATCAATGCAGACTTTGAAACCAGAAGTGCTCACGAAACACTGGCTGGCGAGATCATGACCAGCGTAGTGGAGATTCAATACACCCTTAGACATTTAAAAGTTTGGATGAAGGACGCGCGTGTGGGTGTGCCTTTCTGGCTCCAGCCAGGAAAAGCCAGGATCATGCACCAAGCCTTGGGCTGTGTAGGCATCATCGTGCCTTGGAACTATCCCCTTTATTTGGCCCTCTCTCCAATGTGCTCGGCCTTGGCAGCAGGCAACCGAGTGATGCTCAAAATGTCCGAACACAATCCGCATTTTTCGGCCTTCTTTAAAGAAGAAATGGACCGTATTTTCTCCAACGAAGAAGTGCATGTGGTCACTGGAGGCCGCGACATGGCTCAAGCCTTTTCTCATTTGCCTTTTGATCACTTGCTCTTCACAGGTTCCAGCGCAGTGGGCAAAGAAGTCATGAAAGCCTGTGCAACGAATTTAACACCGGTCACCTTAGAGCTTGGGGGCAAGTCGCCAGCGGTATTGACCCCCCAATGCAATTTGAAAGACGCGGCAAAAAAAATACTTTTTGGAAAACTTTGCAATGCTGGTCAAACCTGCATTGCACCAGATTATGTTCTCGTGCCGGAGGGGCAACGCAACGAATTTTTGATGCATTTGAAAGACGCCTGCCAAACCATGTATCCCAGTTTGCAAAACAACCCCGATTACTCGGCCATCATCAACCCAGCACAGCACATGCGACTTCAAACTCTTTTGCGTGAGGCTCAGGCCGACCATGCTCAGATCGTTGCACTGCATCCTGAAGACTTGGGTGCAGAGAGTCGAAAATTTGCACCCGTCGCCGTCTTGCTGGAGATGGACAGCCAACTGGCTTTGATGAAAGACGAGATCTTTGGGCCTATCTTGCCGATTTTGGGCTATTCATCCTTGGATCAAGCATTGGCTTTGATCAATTCGAGAGAAAGACCATTGGCCTTGTATGTGTTTGGAGAAGACACCGATGGGATTCAAACCGTGTTGGACAACACCTTATCAGGGGGCGTCACGGTCAATGATGTCTTTCATCACCTCTTGACCCCTGAACTGCCCTTTGGAGGCGTCGGACACAGTGGCATGGGCGCCTACCACGGTAGAACTGGCTTTGATACCTTCAGCAAGAAAAAAAGTGTTTTTACGCAAAGCGCTTTTTCGCTTGGCTCTCTTTTTTACCCGCCCTTTGGTTGGCTCTTCAATCGGGTCGTCCCACACATCATCGGTAAGTAAAACCGTCATTGATCACTTTGTAGATCGCTTTGTCGATCGCTTTGGCTTTCGCTTTCAAAATCTCATTTTTTGATCTAGCGTTAACCCTGATCTTCATCTCTAGAATTTGAGGTTCAATAGGGGGTCTTTGAAACTTCAGATTTGAATGTTTTTTTGATCTTTCATTTGAAACGGTTCACCACTGAGAGTGGACCATTTTTAAAATGCGCCTTGCCCTCTTCATCTCCAGACGCTTCCTTATGCTTTGTTTTTTCCGCTTTACGAATTTTTGCATGCCTCCTGCGATTTATTTAAGTTTCTTTCTTGCGCTCACCCACGCGAATCTGACTTTCGCCCAAAGCAACTCCAGCTATCCCAACAAGCCCATTCAAGTGGTTGCACCTTCTACGGCCGGCGGTGGATTTGACTTGGTGGCCAGGGTGCTGGGCGTCAAACTCTCTGAACAAATGGGACAACAATTTGTTGTTGAAAACAAGCCCGGCAGTGGCACGCTGATAGGCACCCAAACGATTGCAAAAGCTGCGCCCGATGGCTACCATATTTTGGTCGGCGGACTCTCAAACATCGCCTTGAACATGGGCTTGTACAAGCAACCGGGCTACGACCCCATCAATGATTTTGTGCCTTTGCGATTGGTGGTGAGTCACTCCTACACCTTGATTGGCACCAAGAGCTTGCCGGTCAACAATTTAAAGGACTTGTTGGCCTATGCCAAAGCCAATCCTGGCAAACTCAACATCGGCTCCAGCGGCCCTGGGAGTGGGCAATTCATTTTGGCCACACTGGTTCGAAGCCTTGGAAATGTCGACATCCTCCAAGTGCCCTACAAAGGTGCTCAACCTGTCTACATGGATTTGATCTCTGGGCGGGTAGATTTGTTCTTTGACAATTCCACCACCACGCGTTCTTATTTAGAAGCCGGTCAAGTCAAAGGTCTTGCCGTGTCCAGCAAATCGCGTGCACCAGACGCCTTGAGCATACCGACTTTAAAGGAAACTGGCGTCATGGACTTGGAGATGGAGACTTGGTTTGGATGGTTTGTACCAGCCAAAACACCCTTGCCCATCGTTGAAAAGCTTCGCATGGAAATTGACAAAGCCATGAGCGTTCAAGATGTCCGCACCAGGTTGCAGCAAGGCAGTGGACGTATTTTACAAATGAGCACCCAAGAAACCGATGCTTTTATCAAAAGCGAAGTGAGCAAATGGACCCAGTTGCTGAGGCAAGCTGGCATTGTTCCTGAATAAAAAAAAGAAAAGCATGTCAGACACCTTTTATTTTTTAGAAAAACTCAGCATCTATGACGTGGTTCAGAGTTGGGCCTTGTACCGTGACACGGGAGACTGGGAGGGATTGAGGTCCACCGTTCACCCTGACGGGCAAATGACGGCAACTTGGTTTGACGGCAGTTTTGAAGACTTCATCTCAGCCATTCAGGCGTCGTGGAGAAATGGCTCCAAGAGCCAACACTTCCTAGGTGGTACGGTCGCTCAAGTCAACGGCAACAAAGCCCTTGCGCAAACCCGCATGTCGATCATGGTCAGAGGCACGCTTGACCACCAAGTGGTCGACATCACCTGCACGGGACGCTTTTACGACCGTGTCGAAAAAAGAGATGGCAAATGGAAGATCTTAAAAAGAAATGTCATCTATGAAAAGGACCGCCTGGACCTGCTGGACCCCAGCTCCAGCTTGACGCTGGACCCGCAACGGCTCAGCCAATATCCAGAAGGTTATCAACATCTGGCCTACCTGCAAAGCAGCCATGGGGCCCATGTCAGCCCCCATTTGGCCACAGGCAGTGGCGCGGCATTGGACGCCTTGGTGCTTCAAGCCCATGAGTGGCTCAATGCCCCAAGTGCCTGATGCAAGACTCAACACCCAATATTTTTATTCATTTCACCAAGGAGCACCACCCATGAAACTTTTTTCTTGCGCCTGCCAAGGTCTCGATCATCAAAACCACCCCCTTGACACGTCAAAGCGTGGCTTCTTAACAGGCCTGACCGCGCTGAGCGGTGCCGCCGTGGGTGTGGGTGGCGCCGCTTCTCTTCTTTGGGGTGGCATGGACAGCGCTCATGCACAAAATGCTGCCAAGCCACACCGCATCGATATCCATCACCATGTCGTGCCCCCGGCCTACGTGGATGCAGTCAAGGACCGAGAAGGTGTGGCTGCACCCAAGTGGAGCCCACAGGCCTCCATTGAAGACATGGACATGAACGGCATCGCCACCTCCGTGGTGGCCTTGATTCAGCCAGGCGCTTATTTCAAGGATGTTGAACTCGATCGCCGCTTGTCCACACAATCCAATGAGTACGTCGCCAAAATGGTTCAAACCTATCCTGGACGCTTTGGCTCATTTGCCACCTTGCCCCTGATGGATGTGCCAGGCAGCTTGAAAGAAATTGAATACGCCATGGATACACTCAAAGCCGATGGCATTGGCTTGATGACCTCCTACGGCACCAAGTATTTAGGTGACAAGCACTTTTGGCCGATTTGGGAAGAGCTCAATCGCCGTGGTGCAGCCATTTATGTCCACCCACTGATGCCTGAGTGTTGCAAGAACCCATTTCCCGAGGTACCTCCCTCAGCCATTGAATACGCCACCGATACCACTCGCACCATTGCCAGCATGCTCTTTGGGGGCGCTGCCAACAAGTTCCCGAACATCAAATGGATTTGGTCTCACAGCGGCGGCACGATGCCTTTCCTTTGGAGTCGCTTCACGCGTCAAGAGGTGGACATGAAAGAGAAGGCCAAGGCAGTCTTGCCCAATGGCGTGCTGGCTGAGGTCAAACGCTTTCACTATGACACCGCTCAAGGTCACCATGAAGGTGCGATGGCTGCTTTGAGGGCCCTCATCCCGACCTCACAAATCATGTTCGGCAGTGATTTCCCCTACAGGAAAGGCGCTGAGGTCAAGGATGGTTTGGCCGCTCGCAGCTTCACAGCCGAGGAGAGAATGGCCATCGATCGCGGTAACGCCTTGCGCATCATGCCCAAGCTTAAAACGATTTAAATTTCGATCCTCTCGCCATGGCCTCTTCAGTCATGGCGCCTCTAAAACAATGCCCTTTAAGGGCATTGTTTGTTTCTGGGGGTCTCTAGATTCCAGTGTGCGTCTTTGACTTGAGACCAAGCTGATGGACCTGGGCGACCCCTAGGTTTCGCCAACTCACTTACAATCTTTGAACGGTTGGGGTTCTGTGCTCTTACCCAAGAGCGAGCTTGATGAAAAATTGTTGAACCCTTTCAACATGATGCACTTTTGGGTTGGTTTCCTTTTAAAGCAAGATGGTGTTGATCACAAAATATAAACTGCTGCCCTTTCGTGTTGCCAAGAAGTGGCTTGGCAGTCTCGCATTCCTTGTCTTTGGCCTAGAGGCGAGCAGCACCACCCTACAAGGTCAAGCGCCTTCAATGGCATTGCAAAACAACGAGCAATGCATACCCGCTGCATCTTCCTACCATGATGTCAATGCCGCCGTGTTGAAAGCCATCTTGATGGTGGAGTCTGGCCTCAATGCATGGGAAGTCAGGAAAAACAGCAATGGCACCTTGGATGTGGGCATGGCTGGTATCAACTCTGTTCACTTTCCTGAAATTGCGAAATACGGTATCGCGCCTGAACAACTTTTAGATGCTTGTGTGGCAACCTATGTCGCCGCATGGCATCTTAAAAAAGGAATCCGTCAATATGGCAACACGTGGTTTGGCATCGCGTCTTACCATTCGGTCACACCCTACTTCAACCATCGCTACCAAATCATGGTTTATAACCAACTGGTCAAAAACAAGTCCATCAACGGCCAACTCTTAAGAGTGCCTGCAATCAATCCTTAGGACCCAAAGACTGTTGTGGCTTTAAGCTTATAGGGTCTCACCTTCGTTGAACCCTCTACTGCTCAAAGGGTATTCCCTTGATCAGTGTTTACCGTGGGTAAAAGGGAGATTTTCAGAGTTAAACTTTTAAGACCCCTATCTCCCAAACATCAAGATCTCAAGCCCTCATGACACAAACCCCATCCAAACCCAAGCTTCACCAAGTCACTGCTGAAAATGCTATGCAATCTCTGGGAGAGTGGCCCATTCAAAAGTTCCATGTCTCTCACCTAGCTGACGCCGAGTTCAAAGGGGAAGGCTTGCGTCCCTACATCGTTTACCGAGACTTAGGGGCCAAGGAGGCCACAGGAGGACTCGTCGATGCGCACATCAACGCCAGAGGTCGGCCTTTTGACAAAGAGGCCGTTACAAAGCGACACTACCATGATGTCAAATTCCAAATGGTTTATGTGCTAAAAGGTTGGAACAGAGTGGAATTTCAAGGCCAGGGAGAGTTCATGATGAAAGAGGGAAGTTGTTGGATTCAACCAGCTGGGATCAAACACACGGTTCTCGAATATTCTGATGATTTGGAAGTCCTTGAGATCATCATTCCAGGCACATTTGACACGGTGAACGTCAACGAACCACCAGGGTTTGACTGAATCAAATGGCTCAACCGATCAACTTGCCGTCAAAATCCATTGCCGCCTTGGTGAGTGCGCTCAATAAATAAGATCCATCATTGCCGCCAGTAAAAATCTTCGCCCCCAAGGCTCTGAGCTGATCCACCAACTCATGGCCTGCCTCCCCAACCACAAAATGGATGCCGGCAGACTGCGCTGCCTTTGCAGCTTTGAGCGTGGCGTCTATCACCAAGGCATGATTGGTTTGACCAGGTACCCCTAGCTCAAAACTTAAATCCATAGGGCCCATCATCAATGCATTGACGCCGGCAACGTTTGCAATATCTTGTGCATTCTCTACACCCTTGGCATTTTCAATCATTGCGATCACGAAAACACCATCGTCACGTTCTTGCTTTAAGCGAGGTGCCGCAGACTTTTGATAAAGTGAGGCTGCGCTCAACGCAGCCATGCTTCTTTTACCCAAGGGAGGGTATTTACACATCTGAACCGCTTTAAGAGCCTCGTGTGCATCACTGACATGCGGAAAGATGATCCCGTTTGCTCCCGCATCTAAGATTGGGCCAACAAGGGAGACGCGAGCCTCGGGCACCCTGACCCAAGAAATCATACCATTTGACTTGGCCGACAAAGATAGGTCTGATATCTCACGCAAAGAAAAGATACCGTGCTCAGCGTCTATATAAAAGCCATCAAAGCCAGACTCCTTCACCAAATAAACAATGTCAGAGGTTTTGATTTGTCTCAAAGAAATGATTTTTACAAATCCATTTTTTTTCAATCGATGGTCAAAGATATTGTTCATGTGTTTTTCATGTTCTTGATTGAAAGCGATGAGCAGTTTTATGCAACTGTAGGAGGCTTGTAACCCCTATTTGCAAACCCTGCATCTACAGTGATGACATGCCCAGAGATCGCGCTGGCCTTGGAGGAGCAAGCGAAGGTGACCACATCAGCAACCTCTTGAGGAGCCAGCAAATGCCCTCTTGGAAATTCTCGCGTCAGATCTCGCCACAGATCCTCATCACCCAGTTCCAAAAGAGCACGTTTTTTGAGAGACTTTTTAGACTTCTCGGTCTCCACCCATCCAGGATTGACCCCTAAAACACGCACGCCATGATCCATACTGACACTGCCCAAAGTTTTGGTGAAAGCCACCAAAGCGGCGTTCCCCATAGAACCCGCCACATAGGCGTATTCAAGTTTTTCTGCGCCTATACCAATGACATTCAAGATCACCCCCTCTTGCCGGTCAACCATGTAGCGGTAAATCTCACGGGTCAAATTGATGTAGCCAAAGATTTTCAGCTCCCAACCATTGCGCCAAGTTTTTTCATCCAAATTCAGCAAGGTGCCTCTAGGAGTGTTGCCAGCATTGTTGATCAAAATATCAACTTTTGGGCATTCGGCCATCAAACGTTCAATGGCGTTGGCGTGTGTGATATCCATCGCATGGGGCGTGACTTGAACGCCATAGGTTTGGCCAACGTCTCGAGCAACTGCAACGAGTTTTTCTGGATCACGTGCAACCAGATGCAAATCACATCCCTCTTTCGCCATTGATTGAGCAATGGCAAGACCGATGCCTTGTGATGCACCCGTGATCAAGGCCACTTTCCCTTTGAGCTCAAGATCCATGGAGTTCTTTTCCTTTGGTATTCAAACTTGGATGTGCCTCAACCCAGAACAGGTCTGAGTTCAATCAAATCAGGACAACACCCGTGCGAAGAAGACAATGCAAAAAGAACAGCATTGGCCACGTCTTGAGCGGCAATGGGCTTGAACGTTCGACTGGCAATGGCTTTGAGCACCTCAGGGTGTGTGATGGCACTGCGCATTTCGGTATCCACCATACCAGGAGCAATTTCAGTGACTTTGATCAGATCTTTTTTCATCTCCAACCTGAAACCTTTTGCCAGTGCAGATAAAGCATGCTTGGTTGCAGCGTAAACCACCGAGTGCATGTTCACATTGCGAGCAGCAAGAGAGGTGATAAAAATCAAATGTCCCGAACCTCTTTTCTTCATCTGCTCGGCAATGGCCCTGGTCACGTCATAAGCGGCAACCACATTGATCGCAAACATGTGCTCACATTCATCGGTCGTCACCTCCAACACAGGTGCGTAGGTCAAGGTACCGGCATTGTTGATCAAAATTTGGGCATTTGAACTCCACTCAACAAGCTCTTTGACAAAGCTGCGGTCCCCTAGATCACCAGACATGTACGGCGCTTGAACACCATGGGACTGACACTCAGATTGAACTGCTTTGAGTTCAAGCTCTTTTCTGCCAGTGAGATACACATTCACTCCGGCGCCGGCCAAGGTCAAAGCACAAGCTCGACCTATGCCAGCGCTAGCTCCTGTGATCAAGGCCCATTGGCCCTTTAAGTTTGGATGGGTTTGCATAAAACAGACTCCTTAGTCAGGAATACCTACAGGAGGTTCGTTTAAATTGATCGTGTCGTAATTGGCTGGAATGATCACCTCTAAAATTTCCAAGTCGTCTGAAAACCCGAGCACGGTATGTTTGATTTTCGGAGGCTGCAGCCAACAACTGCCCTCTTTCATTAAAAACTCTCCCTTGCCTTCGAATTCACTTCTCACCCAACCTTTGAGCACGTAGACCATTTGGTAATGAACATTGTGAAAATGTCGATGCGCAATTTCTTTAGCATCATAAGGCTTGGCTCTTTTGTTGACATGCACATCCACCATGCCACCGGTGGCCTCAATCATGCCCATATCTCTGCTCAAGGCCCAGGGCCTGAAGCCATCCGTCTTGAATGAGTCGCTCTCCAAATGACTCACGTGAAAGGCTTGCTCAGGCCAATCGGGGTAATCACTTGCTTTTTTATCTGCTGGGTAATCTTGCTCTTTATAAACTTTGAATTCTCTGTCTTTTGTATTTTTCATCACCAACCTCTCCTTTTTACAAAGATAACTCAACATGATAAAGCCCATGGATTGAATTCAAATAGGGGATCCCCCTGTGAACCAAAGAAACGGCCTAAGCCTAGAGGGCTATACCAAAAAAACTTCTGAACGCTCATCAACTCAGCAAACACTTTGTGAACCTTAAAGTGGGGCTGCACAAGAGCTTTTTTGTACTCAGAAGAAGAAAGAGTCATGACTGCACCACCCCACTTAAGGGATGGAGACGGGCAAGCTAGGGCCTGAAGGTCTTGGGCACGTGTGCCAGAGTTACTCAGGTTTGATTTTGGCAAACTTGGCCACGTCCGACCACACCTGCAAGTCATCTCGAATCATACGCATGAACTTTTGAGGATTGCTGCTGGCGTCCAATACATTGGCCGTACTGATCAACTTTTCTTGAACTTCAGGCTTTGCCAAGACCTTGTTAAAGGCCAGTGTCAAGCGATCTGCGATGGGTTGGGGCAATCCTTTTGGCGCAAAAATACCATTCCAATAACTTGCATTGAAGTTCGGGTAGCCCAACTCGTCCATGGTCGGTATCTCTGGTGCAATTGCTAGACGTTCTTTGCTGGTCACCGCCAGAGCTTTCACCCGTCCATCACGCACGGGTGGCAACGCTGTAGAGGCCACGGCGAAGTAAAAGGTGACCCTACCCGCGATCAGCTCAAGCATGGCCTCTGGTGAACCTTTTGTGGGCACCTGTGTGGCTTTGATTCCGGTTCGTGCCTTAAAGAGCTCAGCAGCAAAATGCGAGGGTCCGCCGTGCCCCGAAGATGAGTAGAAGATATCGCCTTGTTTAGCCGTGGACAAGGCAACCAAATCTTGAAGCGTTTTGACATCCGGTGCGGGATAAGAGACCAAGACCATGGGCGAGCTGAATACATGGACGATAGGAGTAAAAGCATCAGGCATCTTATAAGTGGTTTGCGTGCCCATGGCAGCAAGCATGTTCATCGCTGCAGAATTGAAAAGCAATGTATAGCCGTCGGCTGGCGCATTGGCCACCAACGCCGAGCCCATAGCGCCTGCAGCCCCCGCTTTGTTTTCAACCACAATGGGCTGCCCAAGCTCCTCTTTCAATGCATCTGTGATGCGTCTCATGACAGTATCTATTGCGCTCGATGGTGGCCAAGCGATGATGACTTTGATGGGCTTGTTGGGATAATCGGCTTGAGAAAAGCAGATCAGCGGCCATACAAAAATCAAAATACAGATGGTTTTTGTCAATTTAAAAATCATGCCAGGCTCTCCCTTTGGAACAAACAGCCTGAACTTTGTACCGAGTCAAAGGTCAAGTCAATCGGGATAGCCCCCAGAAAAACCTAGATAGGTCCTAAAAAAGACAAAAGTTGAATTTAGCGATTCGGTTTTAGCGGCAAGACTGGGCTCAATAAAAACTTCGTCCCAGTTAAAACCTTAAAAGTTCTTAAATTCTCAAATTCACCCAGCATGGCGGGAGATGTGGTGTGATGTTGAGTCAGCAGTTGAACCAATGCTTCTATCTGTTTACCCAAAAGATCCAATTCGAGATGAACCTGTTGCTCTTGTTTTTCAACTGGAGTGAGCGGCTTTTGCTTGGCCTCAGCGTGTTCTCCATGATGGTCCGATGGGTCATACCCATCGTGCCCTTGACCTGTTTCCTCTAGTTCAGGTGTTGGGATTTTAGACAAGGCGTCCTGGAGTTCGTGGACACGCATGTGTTGTGCATCTTGAATTTTGACTTTCAAATCCAAGTAGGCTTCGTAGGCACTGTAGAGATGGTGTGCGATCTTCTTCTCAAAGGCCATGATGCAAATTCCGAACGGATAAAAGAAAGAGTTTTTAGGGTTCTTAGAATAGCAAAAAATCTCCCTCTTGGGCTCTCTATCCAATAAAAAACCCTCAAGTACAAGCGTAACTTGAGGGTTTTGAACCAAAAAACACGGGTTTTTCAGAGCAAGTGAGCGCAACAGCTAGGCCGCAAGTAGCTCCATCTGACTTTGAAGCCCCCTAGCCTCAGGGTTTGGCATGAGGAATCTTGAAGACATGCTCGGCGTTGGTCTGGAAAAAGGCCATTTTGTCGGCTTCAGACATTTTCATGTGGTCCAAGAAACCGACTTCCTCAGGAGCGTATTGGTAAGGATAGTCCATCGCATAAAGGACGCGATCCACGCCCATGAAGTCTTGACTGAACTTGATCGCAGGCTCCCAAGCTACACCCGAATTGGTGATGTAGAAATTGGACTTCAAGTAGTCGCTGGGTTTTCTCAATGTGGGCTGAATGGACGCATAGCGTTTGGATTTGACCGTCGCATTGTGCATGTAATCCAAGCGGTAAGCCCAAAATGGCAGGGCCTCACCCATGTGACCAATGATCATTTTTAACTTAGGAAAGCGATCAAACACACCAGCGGTGATGATGCGAAGCGCATGCAGACCTGTCTCCACACCAAAACCATAAACAGCGCCGTCTAGACCAGCTTCCAAGAACGGTTTGATCATGTCTTTCGGAAGTGAATTGGGGTGCAGATAAATGGGGGTGTCATGGGCCTCAGCGGCTTCGAAGATCTCCCAAAATTTGGGATCAGACAGGTACTCCCCATGGGTGTGTGAATTGATGATCACCGAATGCATGCCCAATTGATTCACACCGCGTTCGATTTCTTTGGCGGCAGCGTGTGGATCTTGAGGGGCGACCGTGATCATCCCAACAAAACGAGTGGGGTGGCGCTTGCAAGCTTCAGCCAAAATATCATTGGCCACGGGCGCGAACGCCACCGCGGTCTCTTTGTCCATGATCTGCACACCAGGAGAGGTCAAGGCAATGACTTGCACATCTACGCCAGACTCATTCATGTGACCCAAACGCACTTCATCCAAATCCTGCAAGCAACGCATGATGTGCATGGCACGATCACTGGGACTGGACATGTAAAAACCCATCAAGTTTGCAAAACCAACATCGGTATTGCCCTTGGCCAATATTTTGTTGTAGATGTCAAGCATCTCTTTGGGAGCGAAGGCCTCCTCAGTAGCGATGCGGCGATAGGGAACTTTTGCGGGAGCTGGAATGGACATGAGGTACCTCTTAAAAATTTAGAGCATTCTATGACACCCTGGAGGTCTTTTCCCTGAGGAATGTCCCTGATAGGCCCGTTGACTTGAAAAAAATCCACGATCTCTCAATTTTGAAAATGACTTGGGACTTAAAATGACCCCTTTGTTGATGAAGCTTTAAGTTCTGGCATGACAGACACACTCGTTGGTTTTGACGTTGGTGGAACCAAAATAGAAATCGCCATCCTGACCCCGCAAAGCGAGGTTCTGTTGCGCGAGCGTTTGCCCACCCCACAAGGCGACTATCAAGGCACGCTTTTGGCCATTGCGCATTTGCTAGAGACCTCCTTAAAACAACTCAATTTACCCAGACCCAGAGCCATTGGCTTTGGCATTCCAGGCTGCTTGGACCCTAGGACCCAACTTGTTCGAGGTGCCAACTCTCAAGTCTTGAATGGCAAAGCGCTCAAAGAGGATCTTGAGCAGCTCCTTCAAACCAAGGTCTTCATCGAAAACGATGCCAATTGTTTGACCTTGAGTGAAAGTGTGGATGGCGCAGCACAAGACATGCCCCTCGTCTTTGGTGTCATCTTGGGAACAGGTTGCGGTGGCGGCTTGGTCTTTCATCAAAAGATATGGTCAGGCGCCAATCACCTTGCTGGGGAATGGGGACATACGCCACTGCCGCATGCCGGGCTCAAAGAACAACACAACAAGACCTGTTGGTGCGGCAAAGTCAATTGCATGGAACTTTGGATCAGTGGGCCTGCCTTTGAAGAGGAGCACCAAGGGGCTTGTGGACAAGACATGTCGCCTCCATCGATTCTTCAAGCCATGAGACAAGGCGACCTAAGGGCCCAACACAGCTTTGATCTTTATGTGGATCGTCTGGCCCGAGGTTTGTCCCAAATCGTCAACACGCTGGACCCCAGTTGCATCGTGTTGGGTGGCGGCATGAGCAATGTGACTGAGATCTATGCGGCTTTGAGCGCTCAAATTTTGAACTACAGCTTCACGACTCCAATTCGAACACAGATTCTTCAAGCGCAACACGGCGACTCCTCTGGCGTCAGAGGAGCGGCTTGGCTGAGTCGCCTCTGAGAGCCTGCTTTTAAATCTCGCGTGCCCTTGCGCCAGAGTTGGGGCTGGGGTGAGGCTTGGGTCAACCAAAGGGGCCCAAGGTCTTGCCGCCAGCCTCAGCAGAGTTGGCATGGACCAAGATCACCGCCATCACACAAGACTCGCTCCCACGGTTGATCCAATTGTGAACCGTGCCCCTTTGCACCATCACGTCCCCAGCTTTGAGGTGCACCTCTTCGCCCTCTTCCAACTCCATGTCGATCTCACCTGACATCACCACAATGTAGTCAATGGAATCGGTTCGATGGACTCTTTTTTCAACACCCGGCTTGAAATCTAAAATTCTAAAAACTGTGCCGTTCTCGATCATGGTGAATTTGCCTTCACGCTTGCCCATGTCGATGTCCGATGTATTGTCTGCAGGTGTGGTTTGTGTTGTCCAAATGTTGCAAGAAAATCCGTTGGGTCGGCCTTCTTTGAAGTGGGTGCAATTTTCATCGATCTTCACGACCGCGCGACCTGTATCGTCGTGTCCTGTGATCACACGCCTGACTTTGACTGTATCCATGCTTAGAGCTCCAAAAAGTGATTTAAAAACGAATCTTCAACGCCAAACACCTTGCAGTGGTGACATCTTCAGGAGTCTAAACTTTTTGAAACTCAAAGGGTCTCAGGGCATCTACCGTAGCGCTCAACATAAAAAAGCGTCCTCTTGCATCAAGAGGCTTGGTGCAAAGGAGCTCAATCCTGTAGCAGTGAAGTGCGCTCAACGACGCGAGCTGACGCCAGCCGACGTTAGCTGAAGTGACGTCGCGCACTTGAACTCCAAGCCCAAAAAATCTTGGTGGTGCTATGGAGCTCTGTGCAGCCTTGAATCAGGCGGTCGCTTCAACTTTGGCGGTGATGCCCATTTGGTCCAAGGCCTTGGCCAAATGTTCAACGCTTCTAGAGACGTTGTGCAGTTTTTCCAGACCAAAAAGACCCACCCTGAAGGTCATGAAGTCAGCAGGCTCATCGCACTGCAATGGAACACCGGAGGCGGTTTGCAAACCCATTGCCAAAAACTTCTTAGAGCTGTGCATCTCAGCGTCCGAGGTGTAGCTCACCACGACACCTGGTGCCTTGAAGCCCTCGGCTGCAACACTCTTGATGCCGCGTGACTCAAACAAGCTGCGAACTTCAGCGCCAAGATGGACCTGCTCTGCCTTGACCTTCTCAAACCCATAGGCCTTCGTCTCTTGCATCACTTCTCTTAGACGGGTCAATGCGTCCGTTGGTAGTGTGGTGTGGTAGCTGTGGCTGCCATTTTCATAAGTTTCCATGATCTGCAGCCATTTCTTCAAATCGCTCGCAAAACTGGTGCTGCTGGTTTGATCAATTGCTTTTCTTGCTCGCTCACTGAGCATCACCATGGCACAGCAAGGTGAACCACTCCAACCCTTTTGAGGGGCAGAAATCAAGATGTCCACACCCGTTTTCTTCATATCGACCCACATGGCTCCAGATGCAATGCAGTCCAAGACCATCAAACCACCGACCTCATGAACGGCAGCACTGACTTGGGTCAAATAATCATCGGGCAAGATCATGCCAGCAGAAGTTTCGACGTGAGGGGCAAACACCACATCAGGCTTTTGTTCTTTGATCGTGTTGACCACTTCTTGCACGGGGCAAGGAATCCAAGCCGCTTGGCTCTCCTGTCCAAGCCTTCTGGCTTTGAGCACGGTGGATTGTGCTGGGATGTGACCCATTTCAAAGATTTGCGTCCAACGGTAACTGAACCAACCGTTGCGGATGACCAAAACTTTCTTGCCCGTCGCAAACTGTCGTGCAACTGACTCCATACCAAAGGTTCCACTGCCGGGGACCAAAACCGCTGAATGAGATTGATAAACCTCTTTTAAAATGGATGAAATGTCACACATCACGCCTTGAAAGCGCTTGGACATGTGGTTCAATGCCCGGTCTGTGTAGACCACCGAGAATTCTAAGAGTCCATCCGGATCGATATTGGGAAGTAAACCTGGCATCGCTGTTCTCCATGGTTTTGGCATCAATAGGAGCCAAATGTTTGATTTTAAAGGCTTATTATGGCTCAGTTGCCGTGGTTTTGCCCAAACCGCTAAAAAGGCGGGTTCGAATCAAGGCCATTCAAAAGACTTCGCGATTGATTTACAGCAAAAAAACCATGACAAATCAAACACTTACCCGGGTTTGCCCCAGACATAAATCACGTGTCGAAAGCCTCGCAAGAAAAACAACAAGCCCAAAACACTGAAGCTCAAGGACAAGATCAAATGCAAGGCCGTGGGCCTACCGTTGCTGGGTAGCACCACCCACTGAACGTACAAAGACAATCCAAAAAAATAGATGCCCAAGAAAAACGAAAAATAGTCTCGCGTCTTTTGTTCCACGTGTAGTCGCTCCAAATGTTGAAGAACTCAAACCCCCATCGGTCTACTTGGCTTGTGCATGTTGCAAAGCGGTCCAAATTTTCATGGGCGTGAAAGGCATGTCCATTCTATCAATGCCAAAAGGCCTCAATGCAGACATCACCGCATTGGCCAAAGCCGGAAGGGAGCCCGTGCATCCAGACTCACCCACCCCTTTTGCCCCGAGCAAATTCAATGAGGTGTGCACTTCAACGGTCTCATTGCGAATGACCGGCATGTCCCCAGACCTTGGCAAGGCATAGTCCATCAAAGAGCCGCTGAGCAGTTGACCTTGCTCGTCGTACACCACTTGCTCACAAAAAGCCTGGCCAAAGCCCTGTATCACGCCCCCATGGACTTGCCCTTGAACCAATTGGGGTGAGATGACTGTGCCCAACTCATCGACGCAAACGTAGTTCAAAATCTGAACTTCACCCGTTTGCGGATCGATCTCAATCTCTGCAACGTGACAGCCGTTGGGATAGGTTGCACCCGATTGGGCCTCTCCCATGCCGCTGAGCCCTTGGAGTTCAGCGGCAGACAAACTGGCCAAAACCTCAGCGGTTGGCATGCGAGTTGCGACTTGCCCCTGGCGGCACCAGCCCCCCCCTTGGTAGGTCACTTCGGTCACGTCACAAGACCATCGAGCGGCCAAAACCAAAGCCAATTGTTCTCGAATACGAGCACACAGATTTTTGATCGCACTGCCTGCGCCATACAAGGTTCTGGAGCCCCCCGTGCCATTGCCTATCAAGGCCAAACCATGCACACCAGCTTGGTATTTGACAAACTGCGAACTTAGACCTAATTCGTTGTCAACGATTTTTGCAAACGAGGTCTCATGCCCCTGCCCTGAGGCGCCTGTCACACCAGATATGACCAAGACGCGATCTGCAGTGAATTGACCGTCGACTTGGTCTTTTTGCACATTACCCGCTCCTGAGGCCTCAAGGTAGGTCGACAAACCAATGCCGCGCAATTGGCCCTTTGAAACAGATCGGGCACGGCGTGCCTCAAACCCCGCGTAATCTGACAAGGCCAATGCGCGGTCCAAGACCAAATTAAAATCACACGCGTCGTACTGCGTTCCCATGGCCGTTTTGTAAGGGAAATCTTGTACGGCAATGAAGTTCTTGCGCCTGATCTCCAGGGGATCAAAACCATGCTCATGCGCTGCAAAATCGATCAACCTCTCAATGGCATACGCAATATCGGGCCGTCCTGCACCTCGGTAAGCCGAGGTGGGCACCGTGTTGGTGTAAACGATGGTGCTTTGCATGTACAGAGCTGGCACTTTGTAGACCCCGCCCATGGTGATGGAGAGATTTCTTGATCCAATGAAGGAAGACATGTAGCAGTTGTAAGCGCCGACGTCGACTTGGTCATCAAAGCGAATGGCCAAAATCTGGCCCCTCTCATCCAAGGCCATGGAGCCCTTGAGGCTCAAGGCACGGCCGTGCCAATCGCTTAAAAAAACTTCAGATCGTGTTCCCACCCATTTAACGGCTTGATGGAGCAAGCGACTGCCGATCACGACACCAACATGCTCGCTGTAGGCGGCCGTCCTCAGTCCAAAAGAGCCGCCCACATCTTGGGTCACAATTTCCATGTGCTCAGGAGCAAGTCCTGTGCATTGGCTCAAGTACCCCTGAATGCTCAAAAGTCCTTGCGAAGGTGTGTGAATGCGCGTTTTTTGACTGGAAGCGTCGTACTTGGCCACCACAGCTCTGGGCTCCATCGGAAAGCCTATCAAGCGCTGACTGTTGACCCTGACTTCACTCACGTGCTTGGCCTTGGCAAAGGCCTGCTCGACGCTTGCTTTGTCGCCAGAGGAGAACACGCAAGACACATTGCTTGACATCGCCTCATGCAAGACAGGCGCATCACTGGCAAGTGTCGTTGTGACATCTGCGCAGGCCTGCAAGACCTCAAACTCAATTTGAACCAATTCACAAGCGTCTTGCGCTTGAAGGGCGGTTTCAGCAATGACAAAGGCCATCGGTTGCCCCACAAAATGCACTCGATCTTTGGCCAAGACGGGCATTTTGTTGATCTGTTGCGGCTCACCGGTGATGGAGGTCAAGGTCACGGCATGTGGCAGATCTTTGGCTCCTTGAGAAGCTATGTCTTGGTGATCCAAGACCAACTTGACCCCAGGTGCAGCTTTGACGGCACTCAAATCCATGGATAGAATTTTGGCATGCGCATGAACCGATCGAATCACGGCCATGTGCAGCATGTTTGGATAATATTGATCGGCGGTGAATTGGCCCTGACCCGTGATCAGATGCAAATCCTCTTGCCTAGCAAAGGAGCGGGTGTCAAAAGAAACGGATGCCATGCTCAAGCCCCCGCTCTCATTTGCGCTGCAGCCACCTTGACCGCAGCCACAATGTTGACGTAACCCGTGCATC
>CAIMNS010000113.1 GCA_903842945.1 uncultured Burkholderiales bacterium | reverse complement strand
TTTGTTTGGATCAACTTTACCGATATCAAGATGCAATCTTGGTGGACATCATCTTTAGAGTACCAATTAAGTCAATCCATCTTAGATTTGATCAGGATATTTTTTGGGTAAGTGACATTCTTGAAAAGTCGGCTATTTTTTCTTCATTTTTGACTTGGGTTTTATTCCTAAATTCTGGGTGATGTTCAGCGCAACCCTCTTGTGACAACCTGTTGACTATAGACGATCTCTTCTTTCTGTTCGAAGGTCTTCATGGTCGACCTAGCTTTTATGCCCTTCAATCCCATCCATGAAGATTTAGTGCTTGTATCCCCAGTGGCTTGTCTATTCAAACAATCCCTTAGGGCTCATTTTTTAATACTTACCTTTAATGTTTTAAAAAAGGTTCTAAATTCGGGTAAATATCAATATTGACTTCTTCTTAGGCGCTACAAAATGACCCTGTTGTCCCGAGGATAAGAATGGAGTTTGAATGACTACGAAAAAAAGCAAAACCTTGCCGCCTGTTCAAAGCGACAAGCGAGTCATTAAAAAGTACCCCAACCGTCGTCTGTACGACACCACAACGTCCAGTTACATCACCCTTTTTGAAGTCAAACAATTGGTGATGGATCAGATCGATTTGAGGGTCATTGACGTCAAAACCAATGAGGATTTAACGCGCTCCATTCTTTTGCAAATCATTCTTGAAGAAGAAAGTGCTGGCGTTCCCATGTTCACTGAGAAGGTGTTGGAGAACTTTATTCGTTTTTATGGTCATACCATGCAGCCCTTTATGGGGAGTTATTTGGAAAGAAATGTTCAAGCATTGACGCAGTTCCAGTCCAAGATGACGGAGAGTTCCAAAAAGGTCAGCCCTGAGCTTTGGCAGAAATTGATGCCCCTTCAAGTTCCTGTTTTACAAGGCATGTTGGGTCAGTATGCAGAGCAGTCAAGCGCCATGTTTTTGCAAATGCAAGAAAAAGTACAAGAGCAATTTCAAATGCAAACCGATGCCATGTTGGGTGCGCTGGGTGTGAAGCCCAAGCCATAGCAAGAAGGCTGTTAAATAGGGTCGAGCCTCCTGCCAAACACAAGTAACTTGTGGGTGCCGAGAATTTCTTCGCTTTTCAAGCGACAATAGAGGCATGAGTCAAGAAATACATACCCTCCAAAGCCCTAAAAAAGTTGGATTCGTCAGCCTAGGATGTCCTAAAGCTTTGACCGATTCTGAATTGATTTTGACCCGGTTGAGTGCTGAAGGTTATCAGACGAGCAAAACCTTCGAGGGGGCTGACTTGGTGATCATCAACACCTGTGGGTTTATCGATGAGGCCGTCAAAGAAAGTTTAGACACCATTTCTGAGGCTTTGAATGAAAACGGCAGGGTCATTGTCACGGGGTGTTTGGGTGCGCGCGTGGACGATGACGGTGACAACCTCATCAAGTCGACTCACCCCAAGGTTTTAGCGGTGACAGGCCCCCATGCGACGGATGAGGTGATGCAAAAAGTGCACGAGTATTTACCCATGCCTCAGCAGCCATTTGTGGACTTGATACCTCAGGCCTCGTCTTTGGTCGGTATCAAATTAACGCCAAAGCATTACGCCTACCTCAAAATCTCTGAAGGATGCAACCATCGTTGTACTTTTTGTATCATCCCTTCCATGCGGGGAGATTTGGTCTCTAGACCCATTGGAGATGTCTTGAGCGAGGCCCGCGCCTTGTTTGAAGGTGGTGTGAAAGAGTTGTTGGTGATCAGTCAAGACACCTCTGCATATGGCGTGGATGTCAAGTACCAAACGGGGTTTTGGGATGGCAAGCCCATCAAAACACGCACACTAGAGTTGGTTGAGCAATTGGCCAATTTAGCCGAGCCATACGGAGCCTGGGTGCGTTTGCATTACGTCTACCCCTACCCGACGGTTGACCATTTGATTCCCTTGATGGCACAAGGGCGCGTTTTGCCTTATTTAGATATTCCTTTTCAGCACAGTCACCCTGACGTGTTGTCTCGCATGAAGCGACCAGCGAGTGGGGAGAAGAACCTGGATCGAATTCAAGCCTGGCGTGAAAAGTGTCCTGACTTGGTTATTCGAAGCACTTTTATTGCTGGATTTCCCGGTGAAACCGAGCTTGAATTCGAGCATTTGTTGGATTTTGTGCGACTGGCTAAAATCGATCGAGCAGGATGTTTTGCCTACAGTCCAGTCAAAGGTGCTTTGGCCAATGAAATTCCTGGCATGCTGCCAGATGCTGTGCGTCACGAAAGGCAAGCCCGGTTCATGAGAGTGCAAGAAGAGGTGTCTGTAGCCAAGTTGCGAGGGAGAATCGGTCAAACCATGAAAGTGTTGATTGACCAAGTCCATGCTGGAGGCAAGCAAGGTGCTTTAGCGCGCTCATATGCCGATGCCCCAGAGATTGACGGTACGGTCAAACTGTTGCCTCCTCAAAAGGTGAGCCTACGCTTGAAGGTGGGCGAATTCGTCAAAGCGAGAATCGTAGACACAGACGGCCATGACCTGATCGCGCAGCCTATTTAGGCGTGGAGCATGTGTCACAAGACTGGGATATTTATTTGTTATAGTCAATGACAAACGAGGTGGTCAAGATTCCCAATCGATCC
>CAIMNS010000112.1 GCA_903842945.1 uncultured Burkholderiales bacterium | reverse complement strand
CTTGATTGGCCCCAATGGAGCAGGTAAAACCACACTGGTTGGCCAGTTATCAGGACTGGTTCCTTGCGACTCAGGTGAGATCTTCTTTCAAGGTGAAAACATCACACATCTGCGCATTGATGAGCGGGTCAAAAAGGGTGTTGTGCGATCCTACCAGATCACCCGTCTCTTTAAATCTTTCTCTTGCTTAGAGAATGTGTCGCTGTCCGTTCAGGCAAGACAAGGCAGCAGCTTTTCATTTTGGAGCAACATCAAGGACGACTCCCTTCTGACCCAAGAGAGTCAAAGCGTCTTAGCGTCCATTGGATTGCTAGACAAAGCACATGTCTTGGCAGCAGACCTCTCTCATGCAGAGCAACGTATTTTGGAACTCGGTATCGCCTATGCGACCCATCCAAAATTGCTTTTGTTAGACGAACCCATGGCAGGTACTGGACCCCAGGAGTCGGAGTTGATCATCTCGTTGATTGAAAGAATCAAGAGCAGCGCTTCGATCTTTTTAATTGAACACGACATGGATACCGTTTTTCGACTGGCAGATCGTATCTCTGTGCTGGTCAACGGAGTTTTGATCGCAACGGGCACGCCTCAAGAGATCCGATCGGACCCACAAGTCAAAGCTGCTTACCTTGGGGATGAACACGTATGACTCGGGCGCTTCTTCACGCAAAACACATCCAGTCGTTTTATGATCAAAGCCAAGTGATTTTTGACATTGAATTGCTGATCCATCCGGGCGAGACCCTTGGATTGCTGGGTCGAAACGGGATGGGCAAGACGACATTGATTAAAAGCTTGCTTGGCCTCAAGAGCATCCAAGCGGGTGAGGTCAGTTTCAATGGCCAAAAAATCAATGGACTGAGTCCAGATAAGATTGCTCGATTGGGTTTGGCGATCGTGCCTGAGGGCAGACAGGTGTTTCCCAATCTAACGGTCCTTGAACATATGACGGCCTTCACGGCCAAAAGAAACGATGCTCTCATTCAGTGGGATGCAGTTAGCGTTTTTGAATTGTTTCCAAGACTCAAGGAAAGACAGCATCATCTAGGGTCGCAATTATCTGGGGGTGAGCAGCAAATGCTTGCGATTGGCCGAGCACTGGTGACCAACCCCAAGTTATTGATCTTGGACGAAGCAACAGAAGGTCTTGCCCCATTGATTCGAGAAGAAATTTGGTCTTGCTTGAAACTCTTAAGACAAAGAGGTCAAAGTCTGATCATCGTTGACAAGTACGTCAACCGTTTGGTTGAAATTGCCGATCGACATGTGATACTGGAGCGAGGACAAGTGGCTTGGTCAGGCTCTTCTGAGGAACTCTCCAAAGACACCAGCCTATGGAGCCGATATTTAGGGGTTTGAACAAACCACCTTGAGAGCGTTTTTTTCTTGAACGACCTTTGCTCCTTGCTAAGGTCAACCTACCAAGCTTGAAAAACTCCTGTTCACCAATGGCACATGTGTATTAAAACTTGACAGGTCGTTGAGCAAAAAAAGACTTTCATCCACTGAATGTTTCTCTCGCCACTCGCCTCAACACCTCGACCAACAGCCGACCCGTTGGGTTCATAGAGCCTTTTCTTCTGCGGCTTAAACCCACCAATCTTGCCCAGGATGCTCCAGGGATTTTCAATTCAACAAGTTGTCCTGCTTTAGATTCCCAAAAAATCAACTCCTTAGGGATAAAGGTCAACGCATCGCTTTGCATGACCCAAGATTTCATCAAAACCGTTGAGGTGGTCTCAACGATCGCTTGGGGAGGGATCATTTCTTGACGAATAAAGAAATCGTCAAAGGCCGCCCTCTCCATCTCCCCTTTTCTAGGCAAGATCCATGGGTAGGACATCAGCATAGGTGCATGGATGACTTTCTCCTTCAACAACGGATGGTTTGCTCCACACACGACAGTTGCCGTCTCTGAGAACAAGGTCTCTTGGACCAAATCGGGATGAACCAATTGAGCGGGTATGGAGGACAGGGTGAAGTCAAGCTCACCGTTTTTTAGCATCGGCATCAAGGACTCGTTCAAGCCATAAAGGACCGTGCACTTTAAATGGGGGTGTTCCAATGCAAACTCATTCAAAGCCAAGGGCAAGAGCCGATTGGCCTCGGTTGGCCCACAGCCGACCCATACGTGTCCTGACTTTGCCCCTTTCAAGGCCTCAATTTCCTCTTTGGCGTTTCTCATCTCCGCCTCTATCACTTGCGCATGGTGCATGAGTGCCACACCATAGGGCGTTGGAGCGACACCGTATCGCCCTCTGTCGAGCAATTGCACCCCCAGGTCTTTTTCCAGGACTTTGATCCCTTTGGACAAAGCAGGTTGCGAAAGTCCCAACGCCTCAGCTGCAACGGTCATGTTGGCATGCCTGGCAGCAGCAAGGAAAAGTTCAATTTTTTTATAATCCATAACTAAAAGTTATTGAAATTGTTGGTCAAGTTCTTGATATTTACAAACGAGAATAGTACATTAGGAATAATAAAGTGTCTAAAAAATATTTGTAAACACTTTTCCATGAAAATTTAACATGATTCTTTTCCGGCACAGGATCATTTTTATCTCATCACTTTCTTGCCAGCGCAACAGGAGATCTCATGCAAACACTTGGACTAGAGCAACTCGTACAACCTGATCGGGTCCACAAAAGCGTTTACACAGATCAGCACCTTTTTGATCTTGAAATGGAGCACATTTTTGAGTCGGCTTGGGTGTATTGCGGCCACGAGTCACAAGTCAAGAACACGGGCGACTACTTCACCTTTGATATTGGCCGTCAGCCCATGATCATGGTGAGAGACAAAACGGGTGGCATCAATGTGCTCTACAACCGCTGCCCGCACCGAGGTGTTGAATTGATTGGCAACCAAAGTGGCAACACCGGCAACGCCTTTGTTTGCTCTTATCACGCTTGGACCTTTCATTTGAATGGCAAAGTCAGGGCCATCCCTTTGATGAAAGGCTACGATGGCACCAAATTCACAAGCGATGACCCCATGGCCAGCATGGTCGCTGCTGAGCGGGTGGATTCCTACAGAGGTTTTGTTTTTGCAAGTCTGAAATCAACTGGCCCGTCTCTGATCGATTTCCTTGGAGAGGCGAAGGTGGCCTTTGATGACATGTGCGATCGCTCTCCAGTAGGGGAGGTCGAAGCAGTCCCTGTATGTCACCGAGTTGTACAGCACTCCAATTGGAAATTTTTCATGGAGAACCAACTCGATGCGTTGCACCCATCCGTCACGCATCAATCAACGGGCGTGTCGGCCAGACGTGTTGAGCAGCGATTGAAGTCGGAAAAAGGCTCTGCCCCTTTGTTCTTTCATTACCTCTCCACCTTTGCGTCAAGCTTTGACCAATGGGACTCCGTTCAGACCGTGAACTTTCCCAACGGACACGGGATTTTAAAAGCTTATATGGGACTTAGACCCACTGACCCAGATACTGTCGAATATGAAAACATTCTCAAAAAAGCTTACGGCCCTGAAAAAGCCGAGGAGTATCTCTCAAGAAGTATTCACCATGTTTTGATTTACCCCTACCTCTCAGTGCAGTCACCACTTCAACAACTGCGTTGCTTGAGACCTGTTGCTCCCAACAAGACCATTTCTGAGATCTGGCATTTCAGACTCAAAGGAGCTCCGGAGGCCATTTATCAACGCGCTCTTTGGTATTACAACTTGGTCAACTCTCCTGCGACCATGATCAATGCAGATGACTTAGAGAATTGGACCAAGGGTCAACTGGGACTTCAATCCAAAGGCGGTGAATGGGTGAGTTTTCACAGAAACTACGGTCAAGATACAGAAAAAAACGGTGTCCTTTACTCCAACAATGGAACATCGGAAGTGGTGATGCGCAGTCAATTTAAAGCATGGGCCAATTATTTAACTCCCGCATTCAAAGCGGCTTGAACCACAATTTTGAGGTATTGAACATGAACCAAACCGTTGTAAAAGAAGCCTTGGGCACTGGCGTCGTGATCGAAGCAGTTCAGTCCATGACTGGGGCAGAATCCATAGCCCCAGACCACATGGGTCGGGGTCGCTTGCCAGCGAGCGGCTATATACCCAAAGCTCAAAAAGTCGACTGGGCCATCCAACAAGAAGTCGAGCACCTGCTCTTCAAACAAGCCGCTTTATTGGATGCAAAGTCTTGGCAAGGATTTATCGATCTCTTTAGCGATGATGGTGTCTATTGGATGCCTTCCAATGCATCTCAAACGGACTGGAGCCGCGAGGCATCTATTTTTGCTGAAGACAAACTGTTGATGGAAGTCAGAATGGGACGAGTCCAGCACCCCAACGCCTGGTCACAAGCGGCCCTTTGGGAAACCAATCACATTATTGGCAACGTTTGCATCGAGTCCATGACGGATGAAAACATCGAGGTGTTCTCAAAATTCCAAATGATGGAACTGAGAAGAGATAAAGTCCGTCACTTTGCTGGAACATATCGACATACTTTGGCCAAGACCTCAAACGGTTGGAAAATAAAACTCCAGCGTGTAGATTTAACCAACGCACAAGGCGCATTTGATTATGTCATTCAAGCCTGGGTTTGAATCCACGGACTGTTAAAGCACAAGGTTCTGAGGTTTCTGACCCTTTCCCAATGCTGAGTTTTAAGCCCTTTGGCAAACTCATTGGCCAGT
>CAIMNS010000111.1 GCA_903842945.1 uncultured Burkholderiales bacterium | reverse complement strand
TGCTGTGCTCATGCACAAAGCACTTACCCACAAAAATCCATCTCCATCGTGGTTCCCTATGTGAGTGGCGGTGTGTCCGATGCGCTGGCGCGTGCCTTGGCAACAAAGCTCAATGCCAATTTGGGCCAGCAAGTGATGGTGGAGAACAAGCCGGGTGGCAACACCTTGATCGGTGCCACCCATGTGGCCAAATCAGCCCCTGATGGGTACACCTTGCTCTTGACAGCGGAGTCCACACTGACCATGAACCCCATGCTCTACGCCAAGCTGCCTTACGATGTCGATAAAAATTTTTCTCCCATCGTCGCCTTGGCAAGCATCCCACAAAGTTTTGTGATTTCACCCAGCGTTCCGGCAAAAAACATCCAAGAGTTTGTGCAACTGGCCAAGAAGTCGCCAAAACACTACTCGTTTGCCAACCTGGGTATTGGATCATCTGCACACTTGAATTTCGAGCTCTTTCAACGCGTTACACAGATGCAGTTGGTGGACATTGCTTACAAAGGCGCCTCTGCAGCCATCACCGATTTGATTGGGGGCCATGTTTCGGCCATGATCGTCTCAACTGGTCTCGTGAGCGCGCAAGCGCGTGCCAACAATTTAAGGGTCTTGGCTGTCGCAGGCAACAAACGCTCCTCGCAATTACCGGATGTGCCCACCTTCAAAGAAGAGGGACTTGAGAACTTCACCCCCTCGTCTTGGTTTGCTTTGATGGGCGTTGCAGGTACACCGAAGGATGTTTTGGATAAACTCAATGCCGAGATCAACAAAATACTCAAGGACCCAAGCTTCAAAGCAGAACAACTCGATCGATTTGCCTTGGACCCGATTGGCGGCAGTCCTGAGTACTTGGCGGCCTATATCAAAAGTGAATCCCAAAGATGGTCTTTGATCATCAAAGACCTGAACATCAAGCTTGACTGAAGTTGAGAGCAACAAAGCTTGCTTCGTCCTTTTGCAGGCAAGGGGGAAGCATCAACATCACCCCATCTTGGCCTTCACCGCTTGATCAATCCAGCTGTTTTGATACGTCCCAGAACGGATTTGTTCTAGCATGGCGGTCTCTTGTTCTACACGAATTTGAGTGTCTTTCAGCAAAGCACTCGCTTGGTCGATGGGAACGCACAAGACACCGTCTTCATCACCCAAGATCAAGTCACCGGGATGGATGACCATGCCGCCTAAAGCAACGGGCACATTGATCTCACCTGGGCCGTCCTTGTAAGGACCTCGGTGGGTGACGCCACAAGCAAAGACCCCAAAGTCTTGGGTTTTAAGATAGCCTGAATCTCTGACCGATCCGTAAATCACCATGCCCACAATCCCTTTGGCATGGGCGGCAGACGTCATGATCTCTCCGATCAACGCATTGGTGAGGTCACCCCCTCCGTCGACGACCAACACGTCTCCAGGACCGGCCAGTTGAATGGCCTTGTGAATCATTAAATTGTCCCCAGGTCTGACCTTGACCGTGAATGCAGGACCCGCCATGGGCTGACCGTTGTGCATCGGCCTTAAATCTGGACCCCCAGCAAACATTCTTTGCATGCAATCACTCACACATGCAACCGGTAAGGCTTTGAAGGCCTTGACCATTTGCGGATCGATCACGCGCGCTCTCTCCAATATTTGAAATCCAATCATGTTGATCTCGCTTTATGTCTTTGCTTTGAACTTGGGATGCTGACCAAGACGTTTGTAAACACCCAATGCATTTGAGCTGTATATTTTTGATTTTTCTGTATCGCCAACAACATCCGTGGCCTTGATGTACTCATGGGTGTCATCAAAATTCCGACCTGTCTTGGGGTCAACCGCTCTCACCGCACCAATGGTCTCTGAGGCGAACAAAATATTGTCACTCGGTATGACTTTGAGCAGCAAATCAATGCCAGGCTGGTGATAAACACATGTATCGAAATACAAGTTCTTCATGATCTTTTGATTCAAGTCACCATAATTCATATCAATGGCCATGCCCTGATAGCGGCCCCAATGGTAAGGAGCCGCACCACCGCCATGGGGCACAATGAATTTCAAAGTGGGAAAGTCTTTGAAAATATCGGACATCATGAATTGAACAAACGCCGTCGTGTCCCCGTTGATGTAGTGGGTGGCCACGGCGTTGAAATGAGGGTTACAAGAGCCACTCACATGGATCATCACGGGAACATCATGATGAACAAATTTTTCATAAAGGGGGTACCACCAGTCCTTGTCCCAAAGAGGAGGATCTGACCAATTCCCACCGGAGGGGTCAGGGTTCAAATTGGCTCCGATGAAGCCCAGGTCTTCTATACAACGCTTCAATTCATCAAACACCACTTGACCCGGCTTGGCTCCTGCAACTTGTGGCAACTGACACACACCAGCAAAGTGATCAGGAAACATCACGCACGCGCGGTGAACCAAATTGTTGCAATAAACCGCCCAGGTCAAATTGGTTTGCTCGTCCCCATAATGATGGTCCATGCCCAATGCTCGTGGGGAAAATACAGTCAAATCAATTCCACGCTCTTTCATCACCTTCAGTTGATTGTCATTGATGGCAGCAAAAATCTCCTCATCGGTGATGTGAGGCGGTGCCTCATCGGTGTTCTTTCCAGTTTTTTTGAGCACCTCAACTTGGCGAGCCCTGTACTCCATGACTCGAGCGGGTGTGGTCGTGAAGTGACCGTGACAATCAATGATCATTATTTGCTTTCAATCTATAAAAAAAAGAATCAATCGGTGAGCACCGCAACAATTTCAATCTGCATGAGCATGCCACCTGGCAGATCCGTGACCATGGTGTGCCTGGCAGGACGATCAAGGGGGTCGGGAAAGCATTTGAGCCACCCTTCATTGAGTGCGTCACGGTAGGTGTTGTCTTTGATGTAGGCTTTGACGTGAACCACATGTTTTAAACTGGCCCCTGCGTTGGCTAAAAGAGTGCACATGTTGGCAAACATGAACTTGGACTGACTGGGCGCATCGGCAGGCAAACTGTCGTTGGCTGGATTTTTACCCATGATACCCGAGGAATACATCATGTTCCCCACCCTTGCTCCCATTGGAATGGGGGCATGGCCATGGGTGATGCCCTCCACCTCAATGGAGCGGCCATGGCGTTCAGTTGACTTTTCGTTCATAAAAACTCCTCTTGGGTTCCTTTAGGCTGAAAGAGCTTACAACTCCAGAGTTGAAGCGGCAAAAATATCTTCAATTTGAATGGGACGCTGGCTCAGGCCTTGCTCATGAATATAGCTGGCAATGGTTTGCAAAACCAATCTTGAATTTTTCATGCCATATTTTTTTGCTTGTTCTTGCCAATCCATTGACATCAAACCTTGACCCATTTGGATCACACCCGTTTCCATCATGGACTGCATGGCCTCCCTCGCATCCACATCGGCTTGCTGCTTGGCCTCGTTGAAAGCGTGGTAAATGTTCAAGGCCAACCATGGGTGCTTTTCATAAAGCTCTCTTTTCATCACCACGGTATGGTTGATGGGGAAAAGACCCGTTTTCCGAAAAAAACGCGTGGTCTCAACCAAGGGGTCTTTGAACAAAGGCTCAATGTTGGGGTGCCCCAAGACATCAATTTGGGAGCGGTCCACCAAATTTTTACTGTTGAGGTACAAAAGCGTGGCATCCAACTCCCCTTGGACCAGCATTTCCCCAATGTTGGTGCTGGGCTTGATCATATGGAGCTCGACACCTTCCGGGGCCTTGAAACCCGTGGAGCCGCCGTGGCTTTTTTCGGGACTGCGCTCCATGAACCACGTCATGTCTTGAGGCAAGACGCCATACTCGTGCTGCAAAATACCTCTTGACCACAAGGCGGCAGTTTGTTGATATTCAGGCACACCGACTCTTTTGCCTTTCAAGTCAGCGGGTGCGTTGATACCTCTGTCGTTTCGAATCAAAATCCAGGTTTGGAAAAATGTTCTTGACGTATAAATCGGCAAGGCGACCCATCTTCGATCCCCATTGGAAGAAGCGATAAAAAGTGAGGACAAGGACATTTCGGAAACATCAAAGTCGCTGTACTTCAATTGACGCCAAAACATCTCAGATGGATGCACACAAGTCGGTAAAAACCGCGCGCCTTGCGGGTGCACACGACCTTGTGTAATGGGGCGGGTGTAGTGATTGTCTGAAAGCGCTATGCTGATATCCATGTCATTACTTTGTTAAAAATTCGAAGTTCATTTATTGCGTTTGTTCAGCATATCCGAATACATCTTGAACCATCGGTCTTGCTGAGTCAAGGCCTGCTGAGCGTCAATGACTTTAACAGCCAAAGATGAATAAGACGTGTCAATTTTTTTTGAAGTTGCAGCATAACCAGCATCCGCCACCATTTTTTGCCCCTCACTCAAAACAAAATCGTAAAACAAAATGGCAGCATAGGGATGCGGCGCTTTGTTCATCACCGCCACCGTCGAGGGCAAGGCCAGCAGGGGTGGGATCCAAAAAACTTCGATGGGTGCACCCTTTTTCTTCAAGGACTCGGGGTTCCAGTTGTAGACCGTGATGGCCATGGGAACCTCGCCCGATGCAACCATGGTCGTCAAAAGAGAATGCCCCTTTCGAATGGAGAAACCATTGCTGGCCATGATTTGATCAAAGAGCTTTTTACCTTTTTCTTCGCCCAACTCGGCCATCAATGCACCAAACCAAACATGGTCATTGGCTTCGATCCCAAGTTGACCACGCCACTTCGGGTTCAAAAGCTCTTCATAGCTTTTGGGCAAGTCTTCACGCTTGTAGAGTTTGGTGTTGAAGGCACCACTGTAGATGTCCAAGTTGAACGCCGCCCATTGCTTGTGGGCAGGAACCGCCTTGTCAATCAAGGTGGCAAAAACAGGAGAGTTGACCTCTTGAAGCAACTTCTCTTTGTACAAAGCCTCTGTATCGATGGCTGTGTTGGACAACACATCGATCTCATATTTACCGGCTCTTTGCTCGCCCATCACTCTTTGCTGGATGGCCTCCGAGCCCGCACGCCAAGTTTTGACCTTGATGCCGTAAGTTTGAGCAAAAGCGTCGGCAATGACTTGGATGATCGGGTGGGCATAGTAAATGCTCAATTCCCCCTCTTTCTTGGCACCCGACACCAACATATTTTGCCGCTCAGGGCCATTCAGTTGTGACAACTCCTGGATCGTTCTAGGTTGTGCAGAGCAAACGCCTGCAAAGCTCACAAAGACCAACACAGCAAGATGGCGGACGATGACTAAAAATAAGTACTTCAAGTGACAGAAATTTCAATCTATTGAATGTTGATGACATCGATGAAAAGATAGATTTTCTGAGCAAATGCTTAAAAGTCATAGGGTAAATACCCTCAAGTCTTACCCGAAGCCGAAGAACTTTCTTGGTGACATCGATGGCCTTCAAGAACATTCAAAGGGCAAGGCACATTAAAAAACCCCTTGGTTTTTTTAGGCCAAGGGGTCAATGGAGAAACGACTTTTTATTTAAGGTAATTTCGCAAAGTTGGGCTGCAAAGACTGCATCAATCCTCGGTTTTTATAAGCGGTGACGTCATCGGGTAGCAAGAAGCCCTTGGTGGCCAAAGCATCAACAGCGGCGTTCCATTGCACCAAGTAAGCTGCCTTGTTGGTGTACAACTCTTGAACACTCTTTCTTGGATCGGCTGTATTTTTAGACGCGGTCAATAAAGCAAAAGCCAATTGTGAACTGGTCAATCCATTTTGATCTCCAGCAACGAAACCCGATTTACGAATGCTGTAACCTTTGGACGTTGTCAATGGAACAGCCAAGTCGGGCATTCTTACGCCTCCCTTGTCATTGCCTTGAGCATCTGAAGTGGGCAGCAAGACGGTGTAGAACTGTGTGGACGGCTTAGAGGGAATGACCGACTCGTCGTTCACGCTCAAGGTGTTGTAGACCCCATTGAACCCAAGTCCAACACCCGACAAGTCAGGCGCACCCAAGCTCTTAGGGTCTGTTGTAGGGACGGCCATCGTTCCATCAGCCACTTTGGGGAAAGAGCTGTCTAGGGGTGCAACTGTTCCCTTGACCCAGCCCTCTAAATTGATCAGCAAAGATCGGAACAAGGCACTGCTTGCAATCAAGGCAGGTGGGGACGTTGACACTGCAGTGGCCGCAGCAACTCTGTCCACCGTATAGTCAGGTTGAGCCACCGCATTGTCAGACAACACAGTAGGACCATGAGAGGTACCGGCAGCATAGAACATGCGAACATTGCTTGGAATGGGAATGTCCTTACCCTGTCCATCGGTCACCGTCAAGGAAGCTCTGGCACCACCAAATTCAATCGGGCTGTCATATTGAAAGACTTTGGGGCACGTGTTGAGTTGCGTGCATTTTTGCAGCAATCCATCGGTCTTGCCGGTTAAAGGATCTGTGATCGTTGCATAAGCAAAGGGGAATTGGTCACCAGGCGTGTAATGGGTTTCGTGTTGTCGAGAATAGTCTCCTGGTTTGGCCCAGCGGTAGTTGGTGTAGGTCTTGCGTGAACCGCCCACCAAAGGCAGCATGCCATCAAAGACGGGTTTCATGTTCGCATCGGTGTTGAATCCTTGCCATAAGAAGTCCCTCAAAAACCGTCCTGATTGAGAAATGCCCGTGGCCAAGGTGTACTTCACTCGACCTGCCAGTGGGTTGGGATTACCTAGAGAGTCCTGTGTACCACTTCTGAAGTAGGAGATCAAATCCCTCACGCTCAAGAATCCTAAACCTTGAGGTCTAGGATCAATGGCGGTGTAATTGAAATGATAGATGGAACCATTGTCTAGTCCAGCATCTAGGCCAGACGCCAAGGAGGCATCAGCCACCACTTTTGCACGGTTGATGGTCACATAACCATAGCCTAAAGAGCTTGTGTTGCCGCCCTCGAGAGTTGCATCTCCAGGCGTGTAGGTCCAATAAGAGGGATCCACCACCACAGGTGTTGACATGGCCGTTTTTTGAATGGTGAGCGTGGCAGGCGTTCCTGGTGCTCGTTTGTAATAAGTACCGATCAGGTTACTGGTCGCATTGTCTGCAATGAACTCATCTTGCACCCCACCTGTGATGGCTACCCCACCGTTGGCCACATCTTTAGCAACCGGCAGTGTCATGCCAGGCATATACCACTTGTTCGAACTGCTGATGGCCGCAGTGGGCACATTCAATGTTTGAACACGATCTCCTTGCCATCCAGAGAAAACAATGGTCATGCCTTGCTTCATGAGAAAACCATTTCCAGCACCCGCACCAGCCGTTGCTGCAGCACCTGATGTTGGGATGACGGGCGCCACATTAGAGAACAAGTCATTGGAAGAGCCATCCAGTAATTTCTCCAATGAGCTTGTGCTAGAACGGTTGTTCACGATGTACAACAAACTGCCACTTGATTTTGCAGCATCTGTGGGCATGAGCACAATCACGTCAAATTTGTAGCGTACATTGCCATTCGCATCAGCTGCATTTCTAAGATCCACAATGGTTGGCGCACAGTTGTCGTTGGCTGAAACTTTGCCAGTGGCTTCTGCCAAAACATAGCTGTAAGTTCCCACCGCTCCAAAGCTGGCTCCACTGAAAGCCAAGCCGGTGCCTTTGGTGACCAAGGATTCAATGCTTGAATTGGTGATCGGACAAGCGGCTCCCAATTCAGGCGCCACAATCGCAGATTTTGCAGCCGGAAAGATTGGAATAGGAAAAGGTGAACTCGTCCCACTACAGGCCACCAGCATTGCAGCGGCGCTCACGCCAGCCAATGGTAAAACCACCGTGTACAGTCGTTTCTTTTGTTTTAAAAATCCAAACATTGAGTAACCTTTTGAAAGTACGCCTGAGAAAAATACATTGAATGGACATGACTGAACATCAGCACCCATCAACGCACACATTTGGTGCTTAGCATAAGCTTTATTTCATTTGTGTTTCATTTTTATGACGTATTTTTTCAAGTGAATACCCTTGCCGTTGTTCACTTGGGCGATCAGCTTGTGAGCATGGTGAACACACGCATTGGCCCATGGCAGGACCTTGAATCCATTGGTAAAGTGCTCGTGCGTGAAGGCGTCAACAACGCTTAAGACAGAAATGATCCACCGTTCAGATGAACCGTTTGGCCTGTCATGTACCTGGCCTTGGGACCACACAAAAACCCCACCATCTCGGCCACTTCCTCGGGTTCCCCCCTTCGCCCCAACAGAGTTTTGTTTCGACTGTGGTGCTCTGGCGCGCCCGAACCCGCCGATTCCCCTCGCTCGGTATCGATCAAGCCAGGCACCAAACAGTTGACGGTGATCCCGTGAACACTGAGGTCATGCGCCAAACCACGCGTGAGACCAATCAAGCCCGACTTGGCCGCCAAGACGTGCGCACGGTCCTTGGAGCCCGTGTGAGCGGACATGCCACCCATGTTGACAATGCTTCCTGCACTTGAGGCTTTCAAAAGGGGAAGTGCTGCGTGGGTGCACAAGTAGGCCCCATCCAGGATGGTGCCTAAAACCTCCCTCCACTCCAGCCAACTCAAGCTCTCAAAATTGGAGTGCCGTCTGATGGCCGCATTGTTGACCAAGATATCCAAGCGACCAAAGGCCTCCTCGGTTGCTCGGATCAAGCTTTGGGACCCCTCGGGATGGCTGATGTCAGACACATGAAAACAGGCTTGTCCACCCGAGCTTTTGATCAACTCAACCACTTGGGCGCACTCCCGCTCGGAAGACCTGGCATTGACCATGACATGCGCGCCTTGCTTGGCCAAATGCAAGGCAATGGCTCGTCCAATGTTTTTGGCTGAACCCGTGACCAAGGCCACTCGGCCTTTTAATTCGAGTGAACTCATGCTCTTCAAGCCCTCAAGGATGTGACGTTCACCCAACTTTGCTCACGCAAAGAAGACAAGAGATCCAAGGCGCTCTTGGCTTTTGAAGGGCTCCACTGACCGTATTGGCAATTGGCCAAAAACTTTTTTTCAAGATCAGCTCTCGACATGGGAGCGTCTCGCCCTCCTCTAAAAAAGCCCTGCTCAGCCTCTAAGACCTGGCCGTTCTTCAGTTCAACCAACACATGTCCCGTGAACTGCTTAGGGTAGGGGTTTTGAGGGTCAATTTCATAACTCACTTTGGCCGCCAAGCTGCGGACCGCCTCGTCCATGACCACGTCCTGCTCATAATCGTTCAGTCCCGCATCATCTCTGAGCATGCCCACTGCGATGGCATAAGGCACACTGAATTTAGCTGCATAGCCATTGGGCGGGTTTTGCTTGTTGGCCAAGGGCTCCCACAGTCGGTGAACGATGCCTTCTGCTGTTTTGCAACGAATGCTCACAATCTCCTGCACCTTCAAACCTTGGTGAATGAGTTTTCTGGCGCAATCAATGTAGGGATGAGCCATCGTGCCGCAGGCATAGGGCTTGAAAGCCATGTCTGACGAAATCCACTGCTCACCCACATGGGCAAGCATGCCCTCAAAATGACCATCATCTGTATTGGCAAAAGCATGAAAGAAACCATGTGCTCCTTCAAAAAGAGTTCTTGGACCCGTAAAGCCCTCTTGCGCCATTCGAGCGGCTCGATAGCCTGATTGGGCGGCCCATCCAGGATGCATGCGTTTGGTCCAACTCCCTTCAGCCAAGTATTCAATGATGCCAGAGGCCATGCTGCCAGCAATCCCCAAGGCGTTGACCCACTGCTGAGCATTCAAACCAAGCGCTGAGGAGACACCAGCGGCAGCACCAATGGCACCAAACACCGCCGTCGGATGGAAACCCGCTTTGTGCACCATCTTGGGAGCCACGTCGCACATGCGACACATGATTTCCGAGCCCACAGCGATCCCCCAAAACATGGCGCTTGAGCTCAATTGATGCCTCTCTGCTGCAGCCAGCAAGGCAGGAACCACCACGGCACCCGCATGAATAGGCCCACCTTCATAGGTGTCATCGTAGTCCTCGCCATGCGTGGCCGTGCCATTGATCAAAGCGGCTGCGGCCACATTGGCCCCACCCACGTGTCCGATGACCGTACATGGGCCGTCTTCAAAGCTTGCTTTGTAGGTGGCAGCCACATAGTCTGTGTTTCTTGCAGCGACACACAATCCAGAGACATCGATCATCAAAGCGTCGCACATGGCCTGCATGGATGCGTCCAACACATGTTCTTGAGATACCAACGCTTGGGCCAATTGTTCAGAGACGGATAGAGTCATTTTAGTGGGGTCCATAAAGGAGACGTGATGAGTCTACTTGAATTTGCCCACGCATGGAGCCTAAGAAAGCTTGACCCATTTTGCGACAAGGGACAGCTATCGGCTTTAACGTGAGCGGTCATCTTTGGCGCTATCGAGCCAGCCTCTTTATCGATCAAAAAAGACCGTCCGAAAGCAAAAAGACTCAACAGCAAACAGGTGAGCATTGGGATGCTGATACAGGTACGTCTAATTGCTGGCATCCAGCTTGATACCCGTTGCTTGAACAACACGCTGGGCGGTTTGCCGATCGGCTTTGATGAAATTGGCACTTTCTTCTTGGGACGAGCCCACAGGATCAAAAGCTTGAACGGCTAAAAATCCATCGATCAAAGCCGGATCTTTGATTTCTTTTGCAAAAACAGCGTTCAATTTGTTGACAATGGCCATTGGGGTTTGAGCAGGCGCCACAATGCCTACCCAGTTTTGCGTTCCAGGATCTAAACCCAACTCTGCAAGTGTTGGGGTGTTGGGCAATTGGGGCAGGCGTTTGGGGGTGGTCACTGCCAAGGCTTTGAGTTTTCCAGACTTGATCAGTGGCAAAACAAAACCCAATGCCACAAAGCTCACATCGGACTCTCCAGACATGAGGGCTGGAATGGTTTGCGCTGAACCCTTGTAAGGCACATGGGTGATATCGACCCGGGCTTTGTTTGAAATCCAATTTAAATAAATGTGCGGATTGCTGCCCGTGCCAAAAGTCGCCCAATTGACACTGCCAGGCTTTCTTTTGGCTGTCTCCAAGAGTCCGGCCATGGTGTCGTAAGACGTTGAGGCAGAGGAGATGATCACACCAGAAATTCTGACCAAGTCGATGACAGGCACAAAATCCACATTCGGGTCATAAGGTAACTTCGCAAACATGAAGGGATTAAAGGACAAGCCCTCCCCTGTGGCCAGGCACAAATGGTAGCCGTCTGCAGGCGCCTTGGCGCAAGCTTCAAAAGCAATCAACCCACTCGCTCCAGGCTTGTTCTCAATCACAATGGCTTGGCCCAATGCGCTTGCCGCCTTTTGCGCAACATTTCTAGCCAAGACATCGATGGCGCCTCCAGGAGGGTACTGAACAATCAAGCGAATGGGCTTGTTGGGATAGGTTTGTGCAAGGCACGCAGGTATCCAAAATGACAGGAGCACCATCATGCAGGCCTGCATAGAACGTTTAACTTTTAACATCAACAAGTCCTTTTTTGAAAATTCACAAGCTAAAAAGTCAAGACGCGTCCGTCATGGGCAGCATGACATAACTGGGCCAATCTTTACCTGTGTAGAGTCGGCCTTGGGTGGCAAACACATCTGCCGGTCTGTCTGCTGGATGGTTGTGCAAGAACCATCCCGAGCCCCTTTGTTCTGTGGTCTCGTTCATTCGCTCAAAATCTCGCCCTTGTACTTGCAAGACCAAGGTACATCCCTTGGGTAAGAACAAGCTCAAAGGCCAAATTTCCACATCCACCTCATAAATCTTTCCTGGCTTCAAGAGCTGAGATTCGTCGTGAGAATGAAAGGGCCGGTGAGGCAAGGTTTTGGCAGGATCAATTTTCCTCTGTGAGACTCTGAGCCAGCCCATGGAGAGCGGAGATTTGGGCTCGGTCGCACCAAAAAAAGTGACTTCTTGCTGATCTTGATTGAACACCCGTAGCGTGAGGAACAAATCCATGTCTTGGGTTTGACTCGCAACGAACAGTTTTGCCGTGGCTGGACCTGCCAGCTCCATGTCTTGCGCCAAAGGAGGTAAGGTAAAACAAAGCCCCTCACCCATGGTGTCGTATTCTTGAAAGTTGGAGTCGATGCTTGGTTTTTTGTTTAGACTCAAATCCGCTGCGTTCAAATAAAGCATGCTCCAACGTGTGCCCTCGAGGGGCCAATTTTGGGCCCTGATTTCTCTGGTGACCGTGTCCTTGATGCTTCTGACCGCGACCTCCACTCGAGGCTCAGCGGGCCAATCGTTTTGAATGCCTTTTAAATAATGATCAAAGAACCTTTTTTGAAGTGCAACATTTTGAGGCTGTAAAAAGGTTAAAAAATAAGAGCCCGCTTGCACTTTAAGCCACTTGTTCTTTGATGCGATTTGATTGAACCCCTCGATGGTCCCACGCAAATGTAGACCTAAGCCACCGTAATTGGCCACGACCAAGGCAGGCACATCGATGTTTTCAAAAATTGGACTTCTTTCTCGATAAAAGGGACCATCAAGGGGATGGTTCAAAATATGACCGATGTAATCGACGCGATTTTCAGTCAACTGAGTTGGCGTCAAGGAAGTCGGGCCGGTGTTGCGCTCCTGTGTGACAATGTCCTTAAAGGGACACTCTGGATTGCCAAACTGGTTTCTAAGCACACTCCTGTTCCACCACCTGACAGCAAAACCGCTGCCAAAAATACCGCCCTGTCGGCTACGGTCGCGGTAAAAGTCTGAGCCTCCTTGCCAAGGCAAGATGGCGCTCAAGTGGGGAGGCTTTAAGGAGGCCATCATCCATTGTCCAGCCGCGTAGTAAGAGATGCCCAACAAACCCACGTGCCCATTGGACCAAGCTTGCACGCCCGCCCACTCAATCACATCAAACAAGTCCTTGAACTCTGCCGGTGAATTGACATCTAAAAAACCAGCAGATTTACCAGAGCCACGAGAGTCAACTTTGAGAACGATGTAACCATCCTTCACCCAAACTTCGGGGTCTGCCGTCTCAAACACCAAGTGCTTACATGTCGAATGCTCCAAAATCTCAGGACAACGTTTTTGAAGCTCCACCCAAGCCCCTGGCATGAATTCGCTCAGGTGAACATCCTTGCCGTAGGGCCCCAGGCTGAGCAAGACAGGGTAGGGCCCGGAACGCGTTGGCCTGTACAAATTGGCTTTGAGTTGAACGCCGTCGCGCATTGGAACATCGATGTCTTTTTCAAGAACCATCGACCCACCAGATTTCATCATCAATTCATGGATCGTTGCAAGATTGGACATGGTGATATCGGTGTCAAAAGATGTGCGCCTCAGATGCGCCCATCAAAGTTTATGGGTTCAATCCATTCTACAACTCCACGCCTGCATTAAAAGATCACCCTACATAGGGACATTTGCACTAGACAATCTGAGCATTTCAGATTAGCCTATGAACAGGCATGATGCGTCACCAACGCGTACCCATCACTTTTCACGATCGATAGATCGGTTTCACCTATCCCTTGACGATGAAGTCCTTTTTTTTTCTGGTTTTGACTGGATGCTTTGCGGTTTTCAGTTCATGGGCTCAACCCTATCCCAATAAACCCATTCGATTGATCAGTGGCCCGGGCCCGGATATAGCCGCTAGACTGATGGCCAATCAACTGAGCCCCAAATGGGGTCAACAAATCATCCCTGAGACACTTGCGGCCGCCAGTGGAAAGGTCGCTGCCGAAACCGTGCTCAAAGCCAAAGCGGATGGCTACACACTGTTGAATGCGACCTCCAGTTTTCAAATCTCACATGCTTTAGGCATCCATGGCGTGGATATCGTCAACGAGTTGACGCCGGTCATCATGACCAATGTACTGCCCTTTATTTTGGTGGTCCCTGCACAAGCACCCTTCAAGAACGTTGCTGAATTGATTGCCAAAGCAAAATCATCGCCTCAGTCTTTGAATTACGCTTCAGGTGGCAACGGGACCTTACCGCATTTGGCCGCAGAGACTTTTAAATCTTTGGCCAAGGTTGACTTCATTCATGTACCCTTTAAAACCGCAGACCAGGCTGCACTCTCAGTGGCCTCTGGACAAGTGGAGATGATGTTCACCTCTTACCCCGTGGTCAAGGGATTGGTGGAATCTGGCAAACTTAAAATTCTTGCCACCACTGCCGCAAAAAGACTCGAAGTCTTACCTGACGTGCCTGCCATGGTTGAACTGGGATTTACGGAGTTCAGCTTTATCAGTTGGACGTGTATTTTTGCACCCATCGCAACCCCACCGACGGTCCTTTCAAAAATACAAGCTGATGTCAGACTTGCTTTGAACTCAGAAGAGCTCAAGAAACAATATAGGCAATTGGGCTTTGAACTTCCAAGTGAAGAGCACATGGACGACAAATTATTGAGCTTCTTGAAAAAAGACGCTCAAAAATTAAATGCCATCCTCAAATCCAGCCAAGTAAAAATCGACTAAGCACCGGTACTCCACGATGACCTCTAGACACCTCCCTCAACGAATTGTCACAACGCAAAATGAATTTGGGCGCTCCACGGTTCTCTTCCATGACCATGGCGCTCCTCCTAAAGTTCTGACCAAAGCTGGCGGGCTGATTCTCACTGAACTTTGGGAGACCCAAGCAAGCCCTGCAGACAACACCGGACATGAAGATCTCGCAAGAAAAGAACAAAAGATTGAGCCCCATACCGCGGGTAGCCTCTTTCGTTTGATCGAGTACCCGCCTGACGCCATCAGACTTGCATCCATGGACGCCATCGCGCATTTTGACAGCATGGGGGTGGATGTCCGTCAAGATGTCGCCAAAAGGCATCCTGGCATGCACAAAACAGACACCATTGATTACGCGGTCATCGTGCGCGGAGAGATTTATGCGGTACTGGATGACAAGGAAGTGCTGATGAAACAAGGCGACTGCATTGTTCAGCGAGGCACACACCACGCTTGGAGCAACAAAAGCAATGAGCCTTGTTTGATTGCTTTTGTTCTACTGTCTGCGCACCCTATTGCCTCATGATGGATTGAACCATGACATGGGCAAGTCCATGGCCTATGGGATCAGGCCCAATGCAGTCCGATGGACTCAATGGCAAAGGTACAAATTGCCTCGTCCTCATCTCCGGTCCCTCCACTCGCACCCATGGAGCCCAAGATGTGGCCACTCGAATCCTTGACAATCACCGCACCCGTTTGAGGCAAAAACTGCCCATGGGCAGTCGCCGCCAAGGAGACAAAGAAATTGGGATTGTCTTTGGCCCGCTGACCCAATGCTCGACTGGAAACACCCATCCCAATGGCCCCCCAAGCTTTGGCCTTGGCAATATCAAATCTAAACATGCTCGCGCCGTCCTCAATCGCACAAGCTTTGATATGCCCTGAGGCATCCAAGACGACGATGCCCATGGGCTTGAAGCCAGAACTTCTGGCCTTGCTCATGGCGAGGTTCAAGAGTTGGGTGGCTTGTTCTATGCTGATGACGTTCAATTTAAAACTCCTTGTTGGATCAGGTTGCGGGGGGAAAACTTCTTAAAAACATGTTTTGGATGTTAAAGCAAATTCAACCCTAGGGAAAACACTCATACTAAAGCTCGTTCAAGAAAAGGCATCCATTCAATGGCGTCAATTCATCGCTCAACTGTGAAAAAGCAATGATTTGGCAAAAAACCAAATTACACTTGCATCCAGGCTTTGAACATCAAGCCGACCCTTTTTTATCAACCTCCTCCCTTGTCAATCGGACCTTCATCATGACTCATGCCTCTTCAAGAATTGCTGGCGTTCGCAGTGTTGCGCTTAGCGTGCCAGACCTTCAAGCCACTGCCGATTTTTTTACAAAAATTTGGGGCCTTGAACTGACGGACAACCAAGGTGGCATTCAATATTTCAAAGGCACAGGGTCGGACGCCTATTTAATTTCACTTCGACAAAGCCAAGGTCCAGCCAAACTCATTGATGTGACGCTAAGAGCGAGAAGCTTACAAGCCATCCAAGACATACAGCAGCACCTGGGCGAACACGGCAAAGTGATCTCGCCAACCGCTCCCGTGAGCGAACCTGGAGGGGGCGTAGCTTGTACCATTTCAGATAAAGTGGGTCGAATCTATAAACTGGTGTTCGCAGACGTACAACACCCGGCAAGCTCAGATCAAAAAGATCGGCCCATTCGATTGGCCCATGTGGTTTTAAATTCCGATGAAATTGCCATCACCCAAAAATTTTATGAAGACGTCTTTGATTTTTCTTTGTCCGATCGAACAAAAATCATGGCTTTCATGCGATGCAACAGCGATCACCACAGCATTGCTTTTGGCGACACGGACAACAATGCATTGAACCACATTGCTTTTTTGGTACCTGACTTGGACTCGGTGATGCGAGGTGGGGGAAGGCTCAAAGACGCTGGGTTTCCGATTGCATGGGGACCTGGTCGCCATGGTCCGGGCAACAACACGTTCAACTACTTTGTGGGGCCCAATGACATTGTGGTGGAGTACACCAGTGAGGTTGAACAAATCGACGACAACTACGTCGCTCGCTTTCCAAGTGATTGGACATGGCCTCCAGGCAGAATTGACCAATGGGGTATTTCTCCCATGCCGCACCCAACCCTCAAAGAAGCCCAGAAAAAAGTTTTCTTTGAAACACCGACATGAGCTCTCCTAAGGATTTTCGACCCTTTGTCCCAAACCTTGACTACCCAAGGGTTGCGGCTTTTCAGGGTAGAGACGCCTACCAACATGGAGATGCTGGCTTAGCCAACCCTGTTCCACAGGAGTTGCTTTTTAAACCTTGGGAGAAACTTTACGCAGAGCCCTTTAAGGGCATCACAACGGATGGCCAACCGATGGCCCATTTGTTCAAGCGTCAGTCTCAAAATGCACCTATTGTGCCCATGCTTCAAGCAGCACATACTTTGCTCAGGCATTTGAATGCCGATCAAAAAAAGGCTTTGTGCCTACCCATCGATGCACGCGAGTGGCGCAGATGGAACAACACAGAGATGTACATCTATCGGTTTGGACTTCGACTAGAAGAGGTGGACGAGACACTCAAGACCTTGATATTGAAAGTCATTTCTTCTAGCCTGAGTGACACAGGTTTTAAAAAAACCAGAGATGTGATGAAGATCAATCACTTTCTTGGCGAGCTCACTGGAAATACAAAGGTGCTTGGAGAGTGGAGCTTCAATTTCACTCTGTTTGGTGAACCCTCGCCGGTCAACCCTTGGGGCTGGCAACTGATGGGGCATCACTTGGCTCTTAACTGCATGGTCATAGGGGACCAAATGGTGCTCTCTCCAAGCTTCATGGGTGCTGAGCCCACGCACATCGATGTCGGCCCCAACCAAGGAATTGCTCTTTTTGAGGACGAGGAGCTCAAAGGTCTTTCCTTCATTCAATCCATGACCCAAGAGCAACAGTCTCAGGCTATTTTGTACCACTCCTGTGTGGGGGGTGACCTGCCCGAGGGCAGAAGACACAAAGCTGATCAACTTCATTTGACGGGTGCTCTTCAAGACAATCGTGTCATCCCCTATGAGGGCCTCCAAGGTAAAGACCTGAGTGCTTCTCAGAGACTGCAACTTTTAAGACTGATTGAGACTTACCTTGCTCCTCTTCCCGATGGTCCACAAAAAGCCAGACTCGAGCAGGTTGAAAGCCACTTGAAAGACACCTATTTTTCCTGGATTGGTGGCACGGGAGAAAATGACACCTTCTACTACCGAATTCATAGCCCCGTTGTGATGATTGAATTTGATCATCACTCCGGTGTATTTTTAACCAATGCTTTGCCTGCTAAATTTCATATCCATACGATCGTTAGAACGCCCAATGGTGGTGACTATGGCATAGATCTCCTGAAGCTTCATTACCAACAAGAACACGATTCCCGCATCAAACCTGGCGTAGGCGGTGGTCCCATTCACCACCATGGACACTCTCACGGCCATGAACACCCCCATGACCATGGACACTCTCACGACCATGGACACTCTCACGACCATGGACACTCTCACGACCATGGACACTCTCACGACCATGGACACTCTCATGACCATGGACACTCTCATGACCATGGACACTCTCACGACCACGACAACGACTAGAGCAACTCCATAAGAAGTTTTTTCAACCCATTTTAAGAAAACCCATCCACATGAATCATTTTTCAAACACCAGAAGAAAAGTTTTAGGCGCTGCAGCGCTGGGTATGTTGAACTCAGGCTTTTCTTATGCGCAAAATTCGAAATACCCCTCTAGAAACATTCGCATGGTGGTCCCCTTCCCTGCAGCTGGTGGTCCCGATACCGTTGGACGATTGGCCGCATCAATACTTGGGACCAAATGGGGTCAACAAATCGTTGTCGAAAATATGCCAGGCGCGTCAGGTCAAATTGGTACCAACTATGTGGTCAAAGCAGCCTCTGATGGCTACACCTTGCTTTTTTCGCCACCAACGCCCATCACCATTGCAGAACAATTCGATCCTAAACCGCCTTATGACGCCAACCGTGATTTGATTCCGGCAGCCCTTTTAGGCCGAAATCCAGCTGTGATTGTGATCAATGGAAACGTCAAAGCCAACACCCTGGGTGAATTCATCGCTCTTGCAAAAAAAGAGCCTAGCAAAATTTTTTATGGCACACCAGGACTTGGACACGCTTTTCATTTGATCTCTGAAATCATTTTCACAAAAGCAGGCATTCAATTGACCAATGTGCCCTACCAAGGAAGCTCACCTGCGGTCATGGGCTTATTGGCTGGCGACGTACAGTTTTTAGTGCAGTCGGTTGAATCAGTCAAAGAGCATATCAAGTCCGGTAGGCTCAAAGCCTTGGCCACGCTTGAATCAAGCCGACTTGATGCCTATCCAGATTTACCCACTTTGGCAGAAAGTGGATTGAGCAATTTGGACATCATGAATTGGTACGGTGCTTTTTTCTCCTCAAAAACATCCCCTGAGATCATCGCTTTTTGGGAAAAAGAATTGTTTTCTTTGAACAAGGACGCCACTTTTCAAAAGAAAATGAGAGAAATGAGTTTTGATCCCGTGGTGTATGGCTCTCAAGAGTTCACCAAAATGATGGCTCTGGAGAGAGCCCAATGGGCCAATGTGATCAAAACAGCCCACGTATCGATCAAGAAATAAGTTAAACATGGATTTAGGAATCAAAGGTCGATTGGCTTTGGTCTGTGCCTCCTCTCAAGGCTTGGGCTTGGCATGTGCAAGCTCTCTTGCTAGGGAGGGTGTCAATGTGTATATCAATGGGCGAGATCCATCCCGACTCGAGCTTGCCCAATCAAATATCTTAAAAAGCACAGGTATTTTGGTCAACACCATACAAGCCGACATCACCAAGGACAGCGACAGAAAAAAATTATTTGAACACTTTCCCAACATTGACATTTTGGTCAACAACAATGCAGGACCAGCGCCAGGTAGCATGAAAGACTGGGATCATGATGCATGGATTGAAGCCATAGAAAGCAATATGCTTGCCCCCATCTTGCTCATTCGCGGTTTTATCACTGGCATGAGAGAGAGAAAATTCGGACGCATCATCAACATCACCTCAGCCATGGTCAAAAGCCCTAGACCACACATGGCACTCTCAACCACTGCAAGAACAGGATTGACCGCTTTCAGCAAGTCAGTCTCTCTAGAGTCTGCAGTCGACAATGTCACCATCAACAACCTATTGCCTGAACGAATTGATACGCCTAGGCAACAATTCATGGCCGAACGAATGATGAAATTGCACAACATCAGCCTTGATCAAGCGAGAGCCAAGATCACAGAGACGGTTGCGGCAAAACGTTTTGGCTTGCCCCATGAGTTCGGTGATGCTTGCGCTTTTCTTTGCAGCGCGCAAGCAGGGTTTATTTCTGGACAAAATTTACAACTCGATGGCGGCTCGTACAGCGCTCTCATTTGAATGGCGGGTCAAACAAAAAGGGCTTCAATTGCTTTAAAGCACTTTTGCTTGAACCTAATTCCCACTGAAGCACTCAGCGGATGAGGCCTTGGCCCTTGCGGGCTTGGCTGATCTTCAAACGCTTGAAGAGTTTAAAGTTCTTTGATCAAGACTTTTCTAAATTTGACAGTACCTCCGCCATGCTGCAATGCAATGTTGCCTTTGGCATGCTTGCTGTCAGATCCAGAAGCGGTGACCACGCCATCAATTTTGACAAGGAATTGAGAACCCTTCGCGGTGATTTCCATCACACTCCACTTGCCCCCTACTTTGGGATAGGGAGGTGTTACTTTGATCGTATCCACGATGGCACCTGTGCCATAGCTTGGATCTGGCCTTGTATCCCAGATGTTGACTTCGTAGCAGGTATCCGCACCGACTTTTTCTGGGTTTTCACAACGTATAAAAATACCGCTGTTGGTTTCCGAATCGACCCAGAACTCTGCGTAAATTTGATAGTCGGTATAAACCTTTTTGGAAATCAAAAAGCCTGCTATCTTTCCAGGCAAAAAGTCTGCTTGAATGGCACCGTCTTGAATCCTCCAATTTGAATCTCCCGCTTTGGTCCATCCTAGGAGATTGCTACCCGAATCAAACAGAGGTGTAAATCCGCTTGTAGAACCGCTCAAGTTGGCGCATGAACTCATCAGCAGTGCACTTAAGACAGCAAGCCCAGTTTGACGTAATCGCATTTTGATCTCCTTGATTGATAGGATCAAATCTTAAGGGGGCTTTCAATCAATCTG
>CAIMNS010000110.1 GCA_903842945.1 uncultured Burkholderiales bacterium | reverse complement strand
GAGGTCTCTTGCCAGAGTTCGGCGGGTTGAACAAGTGGCATGGACAACTCAATGGCGCCTGCACGGTTCATTTCTTCTCGAACAATGGCCTCCACCTTTTTGATCACGCGCAGGCCCATGGGCATGTAGCTGTAGATGCCAGCCCCCAACTTTTTGATCATCCCAGATCGAATCATCAACTTATGGGAGGCGATTTCAGCGTCAACAGGCGCCTCTTTGAGGGTAGAGATGAAAAATTGCGAGGCTTTCATAAGCGAGTGGGTCCGTTCTTAAATTGAAAAATAAAAAATCTGAAAAGTTTTATGAAAAATTGGCACCTTCCCCCTTGAAACATCAAAAGGACTGTGCATAATGAACTCAGTTGTAAAAATTGAGAGTTGATTATGCTTGACAGAGATGGCTTTAGGCCGAATGTGGGCATCATCTTAGTGAATCAAAAAAATCAGGTTTTCTGGGGTAAACGCCTTCGTTCTCACAGTTGGCAATTTCCCCAAGGCGGTATCGATCGAGGTGAAAACCCCGAGCAAGCCATGTTTCGCGAGTTGCATGAAGAGGTGGGTCTTCAACCCGAGCACGTTCGAATACTGGCCAGAACCCGAGATTGGTTGCGCTATGAGGTGCCAGATCGGTATATTAGACGAGATGCGCGTGGTCATTACAAAGGTCAGAAACAAATTTGGTTTTTGTTGCAACTGGTCGCACAAGACTGGCAACTGAACCTAAGGGCAACCGATCACCCTGAATTCGATGCTTGGCGTTGGAATGACTATTGGGTGCCATTGGATGTTGTGGTTGAGTTCAAGCGCGGAGTTTATGAGTTGGCGTTAACGGAATTGGCTCATTTTTTACCAAGCGTTGAGTTCAAGAATCGCCTCATCCGAACAAAACTGACCCGCAGGTCCATGGACATGACCAGTTTTCAGGCGAGCGATCGACCCGACGTCCTGAGTGAATTGAACTTGGACATGTCCAAACAAATGCTGCGCGTACCTTACACCACGGCCAAAAACATTGAGTTGCCGCCCGACGGATCCCTTGAGGCCTAGAGCGACCCAGGTCAACTCAGCCTCTCACAAGAACCATGTTGTCTCTGTGGACCATTTCAGGCTCACCTGTGTAACCCAGCAAGCGCTCAAACTCACTGGAAGGCTTCTTGCACAGCAATCTAGCTTCAGCAGAGGCGTAATTGGCCAAGCCTCGGGCCACCTCCACGCCTTGCGTGTCTTTGATCAAAACCACCTCTCCTCTGGAGAACTCGCCTTCTACGCCCAGCATACCAATTGGCAAAAGACTGCTGCCCGTATCACGCAGCCTTGTGCATGCACCTTCATCAATGGTCAGTGAGCCCTTGAGCTGCAGGTGATCTGCCATCCATTGCTTTTTTGCTTGTTGCTTTAAGGTGCTGGCCCACAACAAGGTTCCCAGTGACTCTCCACTCGCCAAACGAACCAAAGCATTGGGCTCTCGCCCCCAAGCAATGACGGTGGACGCACCAGAGCCCGCCGCTCTTTGAGCGGCCAAGACTTTGGTGATCATGCCGCCTTTACCAATGCTTGATCCCGCTCCTCCCGCCATCGCTTCCAAACTGGGATCCAAGGCCTTGGCCACTTCGATGAAATTGGCGCCTGGATGGGCTCGTGGATCAGACTCAAAAAGACCTTTTTGGTCGGTCAAAATCACCAAGGCATCGGCTTCAACCAAATTGGCCACCAAGGCGGCCAAGGTATCGTTGTCACCAAATTTGATTTCATCGTTCACCACGGTGTCGTTCTCGTTGATCACCGGCAGCACACCCATTTTCAAGAGTGTTAAAAGCGTTGACTTGGCATTCAAATAGCGCTCTCGGTCGGCCAAATCCGCATGTGTCAAAAGCACTTGTGCACTGCCCAAGCCATTTTCTCTCAACTTGGTTTCATAGATGTGGGCCAAACCCATTTGACCCACGGCCGCCGCGGCTTGAAGCTCGTGGATGGCCTTGGGTCGGCTTTGCCAACCCAAGCGTTTCATGCCCTCTGCAATGGCACCAGAAGAGACCATGATCAGCTCTCTTGGTGGCGCATCCCCGTCCCCTTTGATGAGGAGCGCCATTTGACGACACCACTCCCCAATCGCCTGCTCATCCAAGCCCCGACCCTCATTGGTGACCAAGCTAGAGCCGACTTTGATCACCAACCTGCGAGCGTCTTTGAGCGTTGAGCGCGCTTTGGCCAAGGAGGCCTCATCTCCTAGCAAGTTGACTTTATGCAAGTCTGGGTCCATCGAGCTGCGCTGTGGGCTGGTCATACGAAGTGCGTGTTGGAATCCTGGTAAAAAGAGCTGAACATTGACCGTCTAACGATCGTCTGAAGGAACTTCAGACAACTCGATGAAGCGAGGATCGACATACTCTGGCTCTTGCTCGGCAGTTTGTTGCGCTTGAATGTGCTTGAAGACCTCTTGGACCAAGCTCTCACAACCTTCTCGATTCAAGGCCGAAATTTCAAAAACAGGCCCCTTGAACTTGAACGCTTTTAAGAAGGCTTTGACGCGCAAGGCACGCTCCTCTGAGGGCACCATGTCCATCTTGTTCAGCACCAGCCACCTGGGTTTTGCAAACAATGCAGGATCGTATTTTTTGAGCTCTGCAACAATCGCCTTGGCCTGTGCTGCCGGATCAACCGCATCGTCAAAGGGCGCCATGTCGACCAAATGCAGGAGCAAGCGTGTTCTTTGCAGGTGCCTTAAAAATTGATGCCCCAAACCCGCGCCATCTGAAGCGCCTTCAATCAAACCTGGCACATCGGCGACCACAAAACTTTGACTGGGCCCGACCCGCACCACCCCCAAATTGGGATGCAAGGTGGTGAAAGGATAATCGGCTATTTTGGGCTTGGCATTGGAGATGGCGGTGATCAAGGTCGATTTGCCTGCATTGGGCATGCCAAGCAGGCCCACGTCGGCCAAAACCTTCAACTCGAGTTGAAGTTGTTTTTTATCGCCTGGCTCACCCATGGTCTTTTGTCTTGGAGCTCGGTTGATGGAACTTTTAAAGCGCATGTTGCCGTAGCCGCCCTCGCCACCTTTACAGACCATAATCACCTCCCCGGGCACGAGCAATTCATGCAAGACCTCGCCCGTCTCGGCATCGCTGATGATGGTGCCTACTGGCATTTTGAGCGTGATGTCCTCACCCGCAGCCCCGAACATGTCCGAGCCCATGCCATGCTGGCCTTTTTTGGCTTCGTGACGTCTGGCAAAACGAAAGTCGACCAAGGTGTTCAAGGCCACATCGGCCACCGCATAGACATTGCCACCGCGCCCGCCATCGCCCCCGTTGGGACCGCCGAACTCTTTGTACTTTTCGTGCCTAAAAGACACGCAACCATTTCCCCCGTCGCCAGCGCACACGTCTATCAGAGCTTCATCAACGAATTTCATGGCGGTCTTTTTATAAGAATAAATAAAAGAAACATCTCTGTGCGAAATGATAGTGCAATTGATGCGAGCTTTGGCATCTAAAAAAGCGCGATGAACAATTGGATGCAAGCCAGCAACAGGCAAGCCTTCAAATGTTCAAGGCTGAAACAATTAAGCCCCGACAAGTCGGGGCTTAAGGCAAGAACTTGCTTGGAAAATCAAAACCGCATCAAGCCGGCATGATGTTGACCATGTGCTTGTTCAATGCACCCTTGATTGAAAAGGAGACTTGACCGTCCACCAAGGCAAACAAAGTGTGGTCTTTGCCGATGCCTACATTCACGCCCGGGTGAAACTTGGTTCCACGTTGACGAACGATGATAGCGCCAGCAGTAATTTTTTCACCACCAAACGCTTTAACACCCAACATCTTTGGCTTGGAATCGCGTCCATTTCGCGTAGAGCCGCCGCCTTTTTTCTGTGCCATTTCAACTGCTCCTTGTCTTAAGCGTGGATGGAAGCAATGTGCAATTCAGTGAATTGCTGACGATGCCCTTGGCGCTTTTGATAGTGTTTACGACGACGCATTTTAAAAATACGAACCTTGTCGTGTTTGCCGTGAGCCACAACAGTGACTTTGACAGTCGCACCGGACACCAAGGGAGTTCCAATCTTGATCGTAGCGCCGTCGCCGACAGCTAATATTTGATCGAAAACAATCTCTTGGCCAACGTCCGCAGCAATCTGTTCTACTTTAATTTTTTCACCAGCAGCAACACGATACTGTTTGCCACCGGTTTTTATGACCGCGTACATATGAACCTCTTGGAATACAAAGTAATCTTTGACCCCTATGGACGAATTTCCACAGAGCCCTCGATTATAGCATTCAGCCTTTGATCGTGACAATCTCCCGCCACGTAATCGCTGTGTGCGTGATTCAAAGTCGAATAAATGAGATGCTTATTACTTAAAAAGTACTCACTATTTTAAGCCAATCGTCTTTTTTTTGCTCTGGGTTTGAACCGAGCACCTTCTGAGCGCTGGGTTTGAAGAAAGCACGGCCAAGCAACAATCGTGGCACAGGCTCAGAAAGCACAACTTATAATCAATCCTTTAACGACCGATGCATTTACTTTGACCAACGACACCACTCCAACACCAGGCTTTGCTGAACTCATCGGTGAGGAAATGGAAGAGGTTGATCGGGTCATTTCAAGACGACTGAGCTCAGACGTTCCGCTTGTGGGGGAGGTCGCAAAATACATCATCTCCGCAGGTGGCAAACGGATTCGACCAGCGCTGTTGCTTTTATTTTCTGGCGCCTTGTCCTACAACAACAGCGCGAAGTATGAGATGGCTGCCGTCGTTGAATTCATCCATACCGCCACCCTTTTGCACGATGACGTGGTGGATGATTCCACCCTAAGAAGAGGTCGCGCCACGGCCAATGTCTCCTTTGGTAACCCAGCCAGCGTTTTGGTGGGTGACTTCTTGTACTCCAGGGCATTTCAAATGATGGTGGACTGTGACAGCATGAAGATCATGCAGGTCTTGGCCAACGCCACCAATGTCATTGCTGAGGGCGAAGTACAACAACTCATGAACTTGCACGATGCAACCCTCACTGAGGAGGGCTACTTGGAAGTCATTCGCTCTAAAACAGCCAAACTTTTTGAAGCAAGCGCTCGAATTCCTGCGATTTTGTCTCAACAGCCCCCAGACATTGAGACCGCCTGCGCGGAATTTGGGCTTGCCCTTGGGACGGCCTTTCAAGTCATTGATGATGTCTTGGACTACGAGGGTGAAAGCGCTGTCTTGGGCAAAAACTTAGGGGATGACCTCAGAGAAGGCAAGACCACCTTGCCCTTGATTTTCGCCATGCAAAATTGCTCCCCTGAGGAGAAGATCCTGATTCAAAAAGCCATTGAACAAAATGAAGAGGTTGAATTGGCGCCGATTTTGTCCATTCTTCAAAAAACTGGGGCGATGCAAGCCACCAAAGAAATGGCCCATCACCAAGCACTGCAGGCCATTGCGTCGATCGCCCCTTTGAAAGACTCTGTTTATAAAGCGGTTCTTGTTCAACTGGCCTCTCAGCTGTTGCTGCGATCGACTTGATCCTTTTTTCCAAAAGCACGCGTTCCTCTTGGTTGATCCCCTTTAACCCTATCCCTTAAAGCATGCCCATCATGAAAAAAATCCTTCTTCTTTCTTTTTGTTTTTAAATTTTCAAGCGAGCTGGGCTCAATCAGGAGGATTTTTAGGGATTGACCACAAACTGCCTCTTGACAACAGCGGTATCTGGTCTCGAGACACGCAAAAAGCCGTCGAGCTCGGCTCCGCAGGTCTTTTGGTCTTGGGTGCGCTGTATGAGGGCAGTGACAGCAAGTTGGGTAAAACCTATTGGCAATCCATCGACGCCATGGTGAGTGCAGATTTGACAGCGACCCTTGCAAAGTCTGTTTTCAAGCGGCAGCGCCCCATCGACGGCAACAATCCCAACGCCTTCTACAACAACCCCAATGACAAGAGCTTTCCCAGTGGTGAGGTCACGCACATCACCGCCATCGTCACCCCCTTCATCCTCAACTTCAAGGATGAGAACCCCATGGTTTGGGGCTTGGCCGCACTACCGGCCTACGTGGGCATGGCCAGACTGAAATCACAAGCTCACTGGCAAACCGATGTTTTGGCAGGCTTGGCCCTGGGCTCCGGCATGGGCTACCTGGCCATCAACCGCAGCAACCCTTGGAGCTTGGCTTTGTTGCCCTCAGGCGTCAGCGTTGGGTTCAAAAAGAACTTCAATTGACGCAAAGCAAAACAGGTCTTCAATCCATTTTTGCGCCAGACAGCTTGATCAGTTTTTCCCATTTGTCTGTCTCGCTTTGAATGTATTTGGACAAGTCCTCTTTGCTGCCCCCCAAGGCGTCGATCCCCTGAGCTAAAAGTTGTCCCTTGACCTCGGACGACTGAAGTGAGAGGTTGATACTGGCGTTCAATTTATCCAAGACGTCTTTGGGTGTGGACACCGGCGCCAAAATACCAAACCAGACGGATGTTTCATAACCATTCAGCCCCGACTCACTGACCGTCGGTATTTTTGGAGCCACAGCACTTCTTTGCGAACTGGTGACGGCCAGCGCCTTCAATGCTCCGCTGTTGATGTGTGCAATCGCTGTGGATGCGGGTGAAAACATGACCGGCACCAAGCCGGACAACACATCGGTGATGGCCTGGGAACTTCCCTTGTAAGGGACGTGGGTCATTTTGATGTTCGCCATTAAATTAAACAATTCCCCAGAAAGATGGGGGGAGGTCCCATTGCCCGAGGAGGCATAGTTGATGAAGTTGGGCTTGGCCTTGCCCAAATTCACCAACTCTTGAACGCTGGATACGCCAAGCGAAGGATGCACGACCAAAATATTAGGCAAGCTGGTGATCAGTGCAACAGGTGCCAAATCACTTGAAAAGTTAAAGGGCAAACTCTTCCCCATGCCAGAATTGATCGTGTTGGCAACCGAGCCGACCAGCAAGGTGTAGCCATCTCCTGGAGCTCGCACGACCAACTCAGTTGCAATGTTGCTGCTCGCTCCTGGTTTGTTCTCAATCACCACGGGCTGAAGCAAAATTTCACCCAGTTTTTTCGCCACAATCCTGGCTGTCACATCGGCGGAACTTGCACTTGGAAAACCGACCACCAATTTGATGGGTTTGCTGGGGTAACTCAAGTCTGCAGCCCAACAACTTGACATCAAACAGGACAACATCCAAGCCATGCACTTGACAAAGGATCTGGATATATTTGGATGCTGCATCATTTTGTTCCCGAATTTAGGTGAAAATATTTGATGATTATCACCTCAAATACTTCTCTACATGTCTAAATTAAAAATCACCCAATGCAGAGCCTTTATCCAAGCCGTCACAGAAAAAGCACTTGACATGCAAGTGCCCGTGGCCATCGCTTTGGTCAATGCAGAAGGTCACTTGCTCGCTTTAGAGCGAATGGACGAGGCAGGATTCATCACCCCTGACATCGCTCAAAGCAAGGCCTTTACGGTTGCAGCCTTTCGTTCCATGAGCCCACGGTTTCCAGACGGGTTGACCATTCAACAATGGTTCAAGGAGAGGAACCCCCAAATGCTCATCAATGCATCCATTTTTACCGGGGGCAAGGTGGTGGTCTCTGGAGGATGCGCTCCTATTTTTATGGGTGACGAGATGGTTGGCGCCTACGGTATCAGTGGGGGCACATCCGATCAAGACGAGGAGATGGCCATTTATGCCAGAGAAAAATTAGGCCTGGCCCATCGACCTGTCAACGACTCTACGCCAGATGAAGTCAAAAAGCACATTGAGGAGCTTTACACAAAAGCGGGCATCAGCACCCACAAACTCTAGATCGCAGTTCTTCGCGTTGAGCCCTGGACCCAGCATTTGACCTGATCGGTGGCTTGGGGGCCCTCTATTTGAGGTCGCTGGCAACGACCTGACTCAGCGGTAAACCCTAGGACAGTTGACTGCAAAAGGTCGGAAAATATGAACTTCCCTTAAAAATATTTTCCTGATGGGTCAGCACATGGTTGTGAATCAAAATCGCCGCAAGTTCTTTCACGCTTCGGTCGCTGCCGCAAGCCTTGCGCCCACCTTGGGCTCTGCAGCAGACGCCTCCCCAGCAGCAGTCTCATCAGGTGCTCACGAAACGGGTCGCAAAGGTCAAGCCCAACAACAAACCAAGACTTTGGCCGCTTTTGCCAGCGGCTTGCAGTTTGAGCAAATCCCCAAAGAGGTGGTCCAAAGGGCCAAAGACACCCTTTGTGACACCTTGGCCGTTGCCATGTTCGGAAGCTCCTTGCCATGGAGTCGAACGATGACTGAATTTGCCCAAGAGTCTGGCAAAGCGGGCCGCGCTCAAGTGCTGGGCGTGAAGGGGCTTCAACTCGAGCCCAATGCGGCGTCTTTGGCCAATGGCGCCTTCACCCACGCGTTTGAACTTGACAACCTCACCAAGCCCAATTCTGGCTCTCACCCAGGAGCCACGGTTTACGTCCCTTTGATTGCACTGGCTCAAACCCATCAATCGACGGGGCGAGAATTGATCACCTCCTTCATTGCTGGCACCGAACTCATGATCCGAATTGGACGAGCCGCTCAACACAGTCAAGAGGAGCACGGCTTTCATGCGCCAGGCACCACGGGCCCCTTTGGCTCTGCCGCGGCATGCTCTAGGCTACTGGGCCTGAATGCCGAGCAAACCAGCAACGCTTTGGGCTTGGCTGCATCTTGCGCCAGCGGCATTCTTGAATTTGCCAAATCTGGCACGGGCGCCATGGTCAAAAGAATGCACATGGGCCGAGCAGCGCAAGCAGGCGTCATGGCGGCAAGCTTGGCTCAAAAAGGGTACACCGGACCTAACACCGCGCTTGAAGGGCATTTTGGTTTTATGAACGTCTTTTGCCCTTCTCACGATTTGAACCAATTGACCTTGAACCTCAAGACCGATTGGCTGACCATGACCACGATGCACAAGCGTTATGCCTGTCACATCACCGCGCACACGCCCGTCGAATCTGCGGTCTCGCTCAAAGAGGAGTACAAGTTTTCTGCCGAGGACATTGATGAATTGACCATTGAGTGCAATGAGCGATCCATGCGAGCCAACAACATCCCAAGTCCCAAGGACATCTTGCTCGCCCAGTACAGCGTGCCCTTTTGCGTGGCCTTGAGCATGTTCAGAAACCCAGTAGACCCCAGATCGTTCGATGACGCGGCGGTGAAGAACGAAAAAATCATGTCTCTGTCTGCTCGCATCGTGATGAAAACCATTGCAGCACCAGACCACAAATCTGACATGACCAGCATCGTGAGCATCAAACTTAAAAACGGTCAAGAAATTTCTAAACGCTCCACCGCTTTCTTGGGCACACCCGAAAGACCGCTTGATGCAAAGGCGCTGAGAGACAAGTTTCTCATGCTCACCGTTGACACCTCTTTGACACGCACCCAGCAACAAATCACCCAAGAGACCCAACGGATGAATGGGTGGTTTGATCGAATTCAAAACATTGAAAACGAAAAAAATCTCAGCTGGATCAAGAGCTGAACCACCCATTTTAACCAAGGAGCCTTACATGTTCAAACGCACTCGACCCCAAACACGCGCACTTTTGGCCTTCTTTTTTTTATCGGCCCTCGGTCTTGACTGCGCATGGGCAGCCAAGGCGCAAGCACCCCAATCGATGAACATGCGACTGGTCGGTTACAGCGACCTTCAAGGCCGAACGGCTTATCAACCCACCATACAAAAGCAAGGCAACCGCTGGATTGCCTACATTGGGCACCATGGGGACAAGAAGATCAATTCCTTGAACAACAAATGGGAAGACAACGGCACATCGATCCTTGATGTGACGGATCCCAAACACCCTCAGTACTTGGCGCATTTGCCTGGCGAGGAGGGCAAGGCTGAACAAGGTGGCGCGCAAATGGTACGAATTTGCAGTGGTGCAAGCTTGCCCAAAGCCGATAAAAACCGTTTCTACATGCTTCGCGTCTTTGGCAACCAAGCCCATGAAGTCTGGGACGTGACCGATCCCGCAAAACCCTCCTTGATCACCACCATTGGCAAAGGCCTCAAAGGGACGCACAAAAATTTCTGGGAATGTGACACAGGCATTGCCTACTTGGTTTCTGGCAATCCCCAGTGGAGAACCAACCGCATGACCCAGATTTATGATCTGTCAGATCCAGCCAAACCGGTGTTCATTCGCGACTTTGGACTGATCGGTCAACAACCCGGCGCTGGTGGCCCGGTTCCGATTTCTTTGCATGGCCCCATCTCAACGGGCCCCAAGGGCAACCGTGTGTTCTTTGGCTATGGCACCAACACCGAAGGTGTTTTACAAATTGTTGACCGCGACAAGTTGCTCAACGGTCCCAAGGAGCCCACGCCTGAGAACTTGCTTTACCCCCAAGTAGCTCGTCTTGACCTTCCACCGATGCATGGTGCACACACCGTGTTTCCCATGTTAGGCGTTGATATTCCCGAATTCGCACACAACTATCTAGGCCGTGTGCGTGACTTCATCGTGGTCACCGATGAAGCGATCCAAAAGGAATGCTTGGAAGGCCGTCAAATGGTCTGGTTCGTCGACATCACCACCGAGACCAAACCCTTTGGTGTCGCGAGTTGGACCGTGCCCGAGACCCAAGAGAACTTTTGCGCAAAGGGCGGTCGTTTTGGCACACACTCCTCCAATGAAAACATGACGCCCATTTATTATAAAAAAGTGATGTTCTTTGCTCACTTTAACGCAGGCGTCAGAGCACTGGACGTCAGAAACCCAATGAGCCCCAAAGAAATTGCCTACTTCATCCCTCCCATCAATGCCAACACCGTCGCCCTTTTGGCGCCTCCTGGCATGGAGGCGCCTTTGCCTTTCACCGAAGCCTCCAAAAAACGGGCGATTCAAACCAACAACGTCGAGGTCGATGAGCGAGGCCTCATCTATATCGTGGACCGCGCCAACTCTGGCATGCACATTTTGGAATTAACGGGCTCTGCCAGAGGCCTTGCGGACTGGAGCCAAGTTCAAAAATAATTGAGCGCTTAACAACCATAAGTGGTCTTGATTGCTCAAGACCACTTATTTTTTTGTACCCGAGATCTCTGAACACCAAGAATTGAGCATGACCATGACGCCCTCAATGACACTTTCAAGCCCCAAGCGAATCGCTTTGATCGGACTTGTCACTTTGTTGCCCTTGGGGGCCTTTGGGCAAGGGAGCTTGGGAGCCCCAAATTCAAAGACCCAAGAAGCTCAGACCTCGCTCATCTCCGACACAGACGTGCGCTTGGTGTTGAACATCGTGAATGACAACACCAACCGACAGACCCAAGTCTTCAAAGTACCACAAAACGCTTGGGTCAAACTTCAAGTCACGAGCGACACGCCAGGAGAGCTGCACATCCATGCGTACCGCTTGAAACTGACGGTGCAGTCCCCTGGTACGCAAACGCTCAGCTTTCAAGCCAAGGCAAGTGGAAAATTCAACATCGAGTGGCACCCCAAAAAGAAAGAACGGCCTGACGCCAACACGCACAGCCAGACCCATGCTCATGCCCCCCCCTTGGCCAGTCTTCAGGTTGAACCACCACCATGAAGCACCCCAAAAAGGATGCTCCCATGCGCCTGCCTAAGCCGCTCTTGACGTGTCTGTGGGTGGTCCTCTTGGCCAGTCCCAACTTTGTTGATGCACATGGCTTTGGTGAGCGTTACGATCTCCCCGTTCCCATGAAATGGATCACCGTGGCCGCTTGCACGGTGATTTTGATCAGCTTTTTATGGACGCCCTTTCTCCAACCCCAGGCCAGCAAAGTCTCCTCTTTTACCTTCAAACTGAGCCCCAACGATGCACGGTTTCAGCATGCCCCTGAAGCCTGTGCGCTAGAGCGTCTGCTCCTCACTGCATCCAGTGCTTTGCTAGCCTTGACTTGGGGCTGCGCTTCTTTTGGCTCTGAGGACGCCTTGATGAATTTTTCACCAACGTTCATTTGGATCGTTTGGTGGGTCGGGATGTCTTTTGGCTGCATGATTTTTGGAAATTTCTGGCACAAGATCGATCCTTGGCGGGGGATGTACCTTGGGGTCCAACACCTCAAAGAGGCCGTCAGCTCCAAACTCTTGAAGGCCAAACCCAAGGGTGCACCTGCAAGGTGGAGGGCTTGGCCCCCATCTTGGGGACTGTGGCCTGCTGCACTAACGCTCATCATTTGGTGTGGACTCGAAATCGTTTACCCCATTGCCGCCATGCCGCACCGCCTGGGCCTTTTCATTGCGCTTTACAGCGCTTACATGTGGTTGGGCATGTCCATTTTCGGACCCGCTCAATGGTCTGCGCGCGCAGACGGTTTTGCTTTGTATTTCGAATGGATTGGACAAACCAGGGAGATGCTGATCCAGGGCTTCATGACCCAGCCCATGCAGGCGCCAAGGGATGCGGCGCTTGAACGCTCTGAAGCCTTTTGTGATGCACCCCTTGAGCCTCAATTGCACTTGAGCAGCATCGCTTTCGGGATTGCCATGTTCACCAGCGTTCTTTTTGATGGCTTGCATGCAGGACAAGCCTGGGGTGGATTTGAACAACTGCTCTCTCGTCTTGCACCCATGCACTTGGACGTGAATGGCTACTTCACCGGCTGGATCGGTCTCATCGGTTTATGGCTTGCGTTGCTCATGATGTACCTGATGACGTGCTATCTGACGAAACAACTGTTTTTATCGGTTCCGCAGTTCAAGCACCAACAAGTTGCCTTCAAGATCAGCACACTGGGCTTGGCCCATTCATTTCTAAGCGGCCTCATCCCCATCGCTGCGGCTTACATGATCGCACATAATTTTTCAGCATTTTTCATTCAAGGCCAAAACATCATCGCCTTGGCCTCAGACCCTTTTGGCTTTCACTGGGATCTTTGGGGAACGGCCCACTTTTATCCAGACATCAGCTTGATTGACGCCAAGGTGACCTGGTATGTGGCAAGCATCTCCATTGTGCTGGGTCACGTGATCTCTATTTTCATGGCGCACAAAGTGGCTTCAAGTTACAGCCTAGAGCTTCACCAACTCAGCTTCAAAGCCATGCTGGAAGACCCCTCACTTCAGTTGGAGGTGACCACCATCAAGCCATGGATTCTCAATTTACCCATGACACTGGTGATGATCGTCTTGACTTGTCTTAGCTTATCGATCATTGCTGAGCCTTTGACCAATCCGCCGCCCGGCGAATTGGTCACAAGTGCCCTCGCATGGGCCGATGTTTTTTTATAGGGGTCTGAGACCTTGCTCAGACAGCAACTTCTTTGCTTGTGGCCCCTGAAGCCAAGCGATCAAACGCTTCATCACCACTGAATCAGGTGTTTTGATCCACAAAGCATAGTGGGTCGAGAGGTCAAACTCCTCAGGAAATGGGCCCACCAGTGTTTGGGGTGCGGCTTGAACGATTTCACTGACCTGTGTCACGCCCAATTCGACTTGTCGCTCTTTGACCCACTGCATCGTTTGAAGACCTTCGCGTGCTTTTTTGGACTTGGCCAAGACCTCAGACTCGATGCCTAAAGCGCGAATCACTTTCATGAAATGCAAGCCCACCGTTGCACCTCGCTCAGGGTCTGAGAACGCCACGCTTTTAGCACGCAAGAGCAAGGCCTTTAAATCCTCCTTGGTCTTGATCACGGGCAAGGGCTCCATCGAGGACGCAAGGCCCGCCACGGTTGCAGCAAAGGGGAACATTTGACCTGCTTTTAACTCGCCCTTCAATTGAGACTGCTCAATTCTTTCTTGGGCCGTGATCAAAATCTCTGCCCTTGGATCAGCCAAGTACTGGGCCTGAGCCGCGCCAGCCGTGTCAAAATTCAATTCAAAACGCTGCCCGGTTTGGCGCTCAAACGCTTCCAAGATGTTTTCGATAGGACTTTTAACTCCCGCTGCGGCATAAAGACGGATGGGCTGAGCCAACACCTCTTGCGACATCAACTTCAAAAGCAACAACAAAACAACGAGTAAATTTTTCATGTCAACCCTTTTTCTTTGCAAGCTTTAGAGGCGCTTACTTCACTAAAAATAACTTGGCCCACTGCTGGACCCATTTGTCTGACTCCTCCACCACCAAAGCGGGGTCGGTCAACACATAGTTGAAATTGTTCAAGTCTGTTTTGATGAGTTTACTGGCTGGTGGGCGGCCCATGTTGTTCAACAGCTGCTGCGCCTCGGGTGACAATAAAAAATCAGCAAACAACAAAGCACTGTAGGGGTGGGGTGCATTTTTCATCAAAGCCACGCCCTGTGGCCTGGCCAAGGTGGGTTCAATCGGTAGCCAATCGATGGCCGCCCCTCTTTGTTTTAAAGATTGCGCATTGGCGTTGTAAACGGTCAAACCCACTTGAATTTCGCCTGAAGCAATCATTTGCGCCAAAAGTATATGCCCCTTTCTCACATCGGGCTTCATCTCAGAGAGTTTTTTAAAAAACACACTCCCGCGATGTTCTCCCAACGCGTTCATCACACCGCCCATCCACTCTGCGTCGGTGGCTTCCAGTCCCAGTTTGTCCTTCCATTTTGGATTTAAAAATCCCTCCAAATGCGTGGGCAGGTCCTCTCTCTTGAGCTTTTGAGTGTTGAAGGCGACCACAAAAAAATTCAAACGATCGGGCATCCACAATCGGTGCTTGGGAATCATCGCCAAAGGCAAGTCTGCTTGATGGGGACTGTAAAACTCTGCAAACATGCGCTCTTTGGCAAGGATCTCCATCTCTGGGCCATTGGTCTCCACCACATCGACAGAAAATCGTTTCGCCCGAGCTTCGTTCAACACCCTTTGCAACACGCCTTCACTCAAACCTCGCCACACTTCAACCCGAATGCCGAATTTGCGCTCGAACTCTTTGGTGAGCGGCGTGGCTTCAGTCGGCGCCAAAGAGGTGTACAGCGTCAAACTGCCCTCTTTTTTAGCACGCTCCAACACCCAGGCAGATCTGTCGGCTGCTTTGTATTGAAAAATCTGCTCATGGCTTGATGAGGTTTGAGCCTGCAGCGGTAGAAGGCTTGCATCCAAGAAAAGCAAGCAAGACAGGAAGAAAAAAAGCGTCCTCATTGGCGGACCAATTCTCCCCCAAACGGGACAGTTGAAACACCGAACTGCGATTTCACTCATGTACGTCTGAACCTTCAACATGGCACGCTTTTCCTAATGTTTTTGCTGCTGTTTTGCTGCTGTTTTGCTGCTGTAACTGCTGCTCTATGAGGAGACTTAAAAAACCCAATCGTCCAAAACTTTGACCAACGCACGGGCCAGCTCAGGGTCGCTGCTGGCATGCCCCGCTTGACGCACCAATTGAAGCTGGCAGTCTTTGAGCGTTTGGCTCAACCTCCATGCGGTCTGCGTGGGCGTGACCACATCAAATTGACCTTGAACGATGGTGCAGGCCAAGGATTCAATCGCTTGCATGCCTTCCCACAGCTTGTTGCTGTTGAGCACAGGATCGTTTAAAAACAAATGACAAGAAATCATGCCCATGTCATGGTTGCGCTTGTGATCGGCAACACTTGTGCCAGGCACGCCTTGCAGACTCATGATCGATTGCTCCCACCCACCCCAAGCAAGCGCTGCTCGCTCTTGAATCTGGCGCTCTTCATGACGAAGTGCGAGATCAAACACTTGCAAGATGTCTTGCCATTTCAATGCCGCCTTTTCAGGACCTGCTCCCAAATGGCAAGCCTCTCGAAGCGCTTGAAGGTGCTCAAGAAAAGCATCCCACTCCTTAGGAAAGATTTGCGCTGCTCCATGAGGAGAGTACAACCAATTGATTTCACTGGGCGTTGCAGTAAAGACACCTCTTAAGAGCATTCTTTTGACCCTCAAGGGATGCGCTTGCGCGTAGCCCAAGGCCATGGTGGTGCCCCAAGATCCGCCAAAAATACTCCATTGCTCAATCTTCAAATGCGCTCTGAGTGCCTCCATGTCTTCGATCATGCTTGAGAAACTCAAATGTTTGAGCATCTTTTGCCTTTGCTCACGCGTTGGCGAGCTGGGAGAAGAGCGTGCACCTCCTCTTTGGTCCCAAAGAATGACACGGTATTTTTTCAAATCAAAAAATCGCCTCGACATGGCCGAACAACCCGCACCAGGGCCGCCATGCAGCATCACGATGGGCTCTGCGTGGACATTGCCACACTCTTCAAAATAAATCCGCCCCCCCTCTCCTCGATCCAGGTAAGCGTGATGGTAGGGTTCTGTTGGGGGATAAAGCATGGGTGCGCGGTTCAAGTCGATTGAAAGCCAGTTTTACCAAGGCCAGAGGTCACTGGGAACACCAAGGATTTGATGACCACGGGCACAGCACCTGAAGTCTCTAGCAGGGCCCCAATGTCCACAAAGTCCAACTCGGACAAGGTGATGCCATCGACAGAGATCACAGGAACACCTACTTTGATCTCCTCTTGACAATGGATGCCGATCAAGCCCGCACAATCGGCCTCACCAATGAGCATCAAGGGGTGGCCCTTCGCAATCAAGTTCTCAAAACCCTTGGCCACACCTTGGCAAAAGTCATCCAAGCGTCTAAAGGTTGCACTCCCGCCCCACTTGTAGCACAAGGCTACCGGATGGTCACTGTCTAAAAGATCCAATCGCTTTAAAGCTCTTTTGATCTCTTGTTCAACCTCTTGACTTTTAATCTCCTCGCCTGATAAAGACAGCCTGGGTGCAATCACCGGAACATTTTTAAGGGGCAAGGTGTCTTTAGGCTCTACAAAAATGGTGCTGCCACTGACTTGAACGGTGTACTGAGAAGCACCCACCACCGTTGCCCGAATGCCTTGATCGGGTATTTGTACATCGATCTCTGGCCAAAGCTTCAAAAGTGCACTTGTGATTTCTTTCGCCAACTCTGGGCCCAAGTCTTCAAAGTGCTGGGACTGTCTGTTGTAGATGTATTCAGACACACCGCCTGAAAAAGTCAAGACGCTAGGCGTGTGTTGATGCCGCAATGCATCCAAGCGCAACAAAGCACTGGTGTGTGGACTTAAAGGATGGAACTTGGCCACTTCAATGATTTTTTGAGCCATCAAGGCCACCAAGCTTTTCCTGTTGGCAAGAGAAAGTGTTTTGCCAAGCTCCAGGTCAAAGCCACATTCTTGGGCCAACCTTTTCGCCGCCTCTTCGATTCTGCACACCTCGTCGTTTTGATCGAAGGCGACGATCCTGGCCCCCACATCCAAGGCGGTGATGTCAACCACTTCCCCCCCAACGCACACCGCCATCTTGGTGGTGCCGCCACCTATGTCGATGTTCATGACGGTTTGATTGAGCCTGATGGACAGGGCTGCAGCACCCGAGCCAAAAGCTGCCAGGGTGGTCTCTAGTGCATCTCCTGCACTGACGGACACGAACTTGCCCGCATCCTTGGCAAACAATTCTCCAATCGCTCTTGCATTGCTTCTTCTGACGGCAACCCCCGTGAGAATCAATGCACCCGTGTCAATTTTTTCTGATGTGATGCCTGCCTTGTCGTATTGGTCTTGAATGAACGCACCTAAACGAAGGGCATCAATGCTTTGATTTTCTGCATAGGGTGTCAACAAGACATCGGACTCATGCAAAACCACTCTTTCGCTCACGATGTAGCGGTTATCGAGCCTCTCCATGACCAACCTAGAAAACACCAAATGGGAGGTCGATGACCCAATGTCCACTCCAACACTCACCAAGACGATCTCATCCTCTTCTTCTAAGGAGCGCTTGATGTTGGAGAAAAATACTCGGCCTCCAGCCTCCTCGTCGCTCATTTTTTCAAGATCTTTGACAAGCCATGTGGTACCTCGTACCACTCTGGCTTCATGCGGTCTTCTACACCATTTTGTTGAAGCAGCGCTTGGTATTCTTGGCGAACATAGGGGTCCTCCATCCAATAAGGAATCGCCGTACCCCCCTCTTCGGTGAGTTCTTGCGCCGTGTAGTCGGTGTGCTTTTCTCCTGGCGCACCCGGGTCTCGACCAGGATTGTGCGGCCCAAACCAAGCGGTCAATCGCAAGGCGTCTTTGCCTGCACTGAAGTGCTGGTGGTACCAGCGTGCACCGCCAGGCGCCGCAGACACCAAACCCACCGGCTCGTAATCAATGCGCTTGACCTTGTCGGCTTTGCCATCTTTCCAAGGCGTCTCGCCCTCGCGCTCGGGCCAGGTGTAGGTGTATCCCTTGCCGTTCAAACAAATCAAGACGGCCGCCGACGTGTGGGCATGGGCCTTGGAGTAGCGACCGTTTTCATGCTGACCGATCCAAAAGTAAAAACAGTTGTTGGTCATGAAGGGCTCTATGCGGCGGTAACCTGGCGACCTTCGGTTGTCCAAGGGCAGTTCACAGTTGACCACATCGGGAATGAAGTTCGTGCGTCGCATGGCCAAGCCCCTGACGGGATCGGGCTCGATGTCGTCCTTGGCGTGAAAGAAGTCGTCT
>CAIMNS010000109.1 GCA_903842945.1 uncultured Burkholderiales bacterium | reverse complement strand
CGCTTTTGACTTGCTGCAAGCATGGGAGATGGCCTCTGAGCACGACCCTCAACAAGCGATGTCAAAAGCCAGTGTCAAAAGTGCTCAAGCCCTTCAAGAGCAAGCTCAAGCTTTGTGGAAGCCCATCGTGTTTGCCAATGCAACAACGGGGCTCGCATCAAGCACGTCTTTGGCCACAGGCGCGCAGTTCTCGGCACCTGGTTTTGGACGATCCACGGGCGTAGAGTTCGGTACCTCGGTCAATCAAGGCGTGACCCATCGGTGGGCCTTGAACGCCAAGCAAGCGGTCTATGATGTAGCAAAACGTGCGCAACAAAACCAATTGAATTCATCTGCAAAAGCATCCGAGTTGAACGCTACATGGTTAGAGCAGCAACTTGCGTTGATCACCATTGAGCGTTATTTCAACGTGATGCTCGCTCAGAGCAAGCACGCCTTGATCCATCAGCAACTTGAAGCAGTCCATCGATCATGGGTTGAGGCCAAAGACAGGTATGAGATCGGCGACGCACCCGTCACCGATGTCTATGAGGCTTCTTCAAGAGCCAAAGCTCTTCAAGCACAGTTGAACTCGGCGCAGACGGAGCTGCAGATGACAAGATTGATCTTGGCTGACTCCATGGGCGTCGACGTGGATACAGTCAGTGTCAAGTCGCTCAAGGCCACACCCTTTGCAATATCTCTTGATTCCTTGAGTCAGGTGCTGACCCAGGCACAAGATCACAATCTTTCCCTCCAACTTCGGGCACTTGAAGTTGACAGTGCAAAGCAAGAAGCCATTAAATTCACCCATGCCGCATCCCCAGTCGTGGAGCTGATTGCAGCAGTTTCTAAAGAACAATTGCATGGGCAAGGCGATTTCGGTGCATCCAACAACTCACAATCACAGAAAATGCTTGGCTTGAGTTTAAGCTTGCCGCTTTATACAGCAGGTTCGCGTGATGGAAAATTCAAGGAAAGCCTGGCTTCAAGTGACAAGCGCGTCGCTGAGTACGATGTGAGCCACGCTCAGCTCTTGCAAGCGATAAAATCGACTTGGATGAGCTTGAAAAGTGCGCCTGAACGTGTTTTGGCCTATGACGAAGCTTTGATGGCGAGTGCTGCTAGACGCGATGCAACTCGAACGGGAAAGCAAGTGGGGGACAAGACCACGCTTGAGCTTCTGAGCGCAGAGAATGATCTTTTGCAAGCCCATGTGTCGGCCCTTCAAGCGCGATTGGAGGCTTTGTACAATCAGGCCAAGTTGGATGTTTTAAGAGGTCGTTTGACGCCCGATACCTTCAAAAAAATCAACGATGCTTTAGCTCCCTGAACTGAAGGTCCATAAGCTGAGGGCCAGCCTTTAGGGCCTATCAAGGAACATGACTTTGGACACAGCCTTGGATGGGGTCTTGTTTTAACCCTTGTTGTAGGATGAATGGATCTGTCCATCCATCAAGCACCTGTCGTTGCATGATCTACATCATGACTTTTCTATCTAACTAGAGAAATAATACGCTCAGCTTTAAAAGAGGATCCTTCATGAAAACTGTTCAACTCAACATCAGCAACATGACGTGTGGCAACTGCGTCAAACACGTAGAACGAGCCCTTCGTGCTCTTGATGGTGTTCAAAATGTCGAGGTGGATTTATCAACAGGCAAGGCCTTTGTAAGGGGGGATTTTATCCAAGGCGCAGAGGTCATGCTTCTTGCTTTGCAAGAGGCTGGATATCCTAGCGTGATCAGCTCTGAAACACTTTCGTAGTCAAAAAATCCGAAGTGCCATGCTCAATGCCGACCTTGGTGCTTGTCGCTGATCGCGATGGCGTGAATCGATGACAACGCTTCAGGGCATAACAGTTCTCGCTGTGCTTTAAGCAGTTCCAGCCATTGAGTTGTCACCTTATTTTGATGTCAGTCTTCAAGGCCAGTTCTTTTGAACACATTGGGTTTCTTGACTTATATCAATGAGGCCCTCTCAACATTGCGTAGGATCGACGGACCGAACATTTGAAAGTTTTAACAAAATGGTCAATCCCTTGTCTGAGTCCCTCAAGTCGCTGACCCTAGTGTTTTTTTGTTGGATGTGCTTGATGGGTTTGACAGCTTGCAGCGAAAATTTATTTGGCTTTGGCTTTTTAGACATGAACCCAGTTGCCATCCATGCTCAGGAAAATTCCCCTAAAACTTCTGAGCCCATGATGATGATCAACGATGAGTTTGAGCCTTTGGTGCCCCCTCGCTATGTCCAACTCAAGCGCGATATCTATGATTGTCAAGGCATGGTTGCACCTTGGTTGCAAAAAATATTGGTCGATGAGTTTAACTTTTTGGCAAGACGCTCAAAATTGCAACAGATGATCGATCCCGTTTGTGTGATGTACCTTGAAAAAGATCTGGGTCCCAAAACCGGGCGTTTCAGTGTTCATTTCTATGAAAATGAGCTTGAATTGGAAAAATGCTCTACCAACCTGCGGTGCAAGATGAAAATGGCTCGCAATGTCGTGTTGGTGCTTAAAAATGATAGGGTCTATCGGTCGTATTTTTTATCCGATTTTGTGAATGAAAAATACTATCTCTTTTGCGTTAACCCCAATGGTGAGTTGATTGGCAATCACACTTGCTACACCCTGGATGTCAGTCCCAAGTAAATGGTGGTGTTGGTAGAGAGGAAACTTCATGTCAGAAAAACTTGTCAAAATTGAACTTCAGCAACAAAAAGATTATCAGTTTTTGATTGAATATGGAAACGCCGTTCCCAGTCTCATTTGTGATGAGCCCCCACCTTTGGGCGGTGGTACGGGTCCGTCCCCAGTGCAACTGTTGGCCTGTGCAGTGGGTAATTGTTTGAGTGATTCATTGATTTTTGCATTTCGAAAATTCAAACAAATGGCTGAACCCATTCATGCGACTGTTGTGGCTGAGGTGGGAAGAAATGAGGCGGGCCGAATGCGTGTGTTGAAAATGAATGCAACGCTTCAATTGGGCGTAGAGGGCGTTCAACTCGAGCACTTGTCTTCGGTGTTGGATCAGTTTGAGTCATTTTGTACCGTGACGCAAAGCGTCGGCCTTGGGGTTCCTGTTCACACCCGTGTCATCGATCTGAAGGGTTTGGTTTTAAAAGCAGAGTGAGGGCGGCAATCTGAATGTCCTAGGAGGTTCATCGTGATCTTTTGGTCTCTCAAAGCTTCTGGTGAGCAAGGAAAGACGCTCATAGGCGGGAGCCTTTGTTGACCTTTTTCAGGGCAAAAAAGACGATCAAGAACTGAGAGTAGAATCTCAAAAATCAAGTCTTTGCAAGAGGTCACCATGAAAAATGTGTTTGCTGATAACTCCCTCACCATTGGTCGTACGCCCTTGGTCAAACTCAACCGTGTCACCGACGGTGCCTTGGCCACCGTCTTGGCCAAAATTGAAGGTCGCAACCCGGCTTACTCGGTCAAGTGTCGCATCGGCGCCTCCATGATTTGGGATGCAGAAAAAAAGGGACTTCTTGGTGCTGGTAAAGAGCTTGTGGAGCCCACCAGTGGCAACACGGGTATTGCCTTGGCCTTTGTGGCTGCCTCCAAAGGCATTCCCATCACCTTGACCATGCCCGATACCATGAGCATTGAGCGTCGTAAATTGTTGTTGGCCTACGGTGCAAAGTTGGTTTTGACAGAGGGTGCCAAGGGCATGAAGGGCGCCATCGCCAAGGCCGAGGAGATTGCTGCCAGTGACCCCAAGTATGTCTTGCTTCAGCAGTTCAAAAACCCAGCCAATCCGGCCATCCATGAGACCACCACAGGTCCGGAAATTTGGAACGACACAGAAGGCGAGATCGATATTTTTGTCTCCGGTGTGGGAACGGGTGGCACCATCACGGGCGTGTCTCGCTATATCAAAAAGACCATGGGTAAAGCCATCATCACGGTGGCCGTTGAACCCACGGCCAGTCCTGTACTGACCCAAACCCGAAACGGCTTGGAGATCAAACCCGCTCCCCACAAAATTCAAGGCATTGGAGCTGGATTTGTGCCCGATGTCTTGGACATGTCTTTGGTCGATGCGATCGAGCAAGTCAGCAATGAAGAGGCCGTCGCGTTTGCGCGCAGATTGGCTCGTGAGGAGGGGATTTTGGTTGGAATTTCTTGCGGCGCCGCCGCCGCCGCCGCTGTAAGATGGGCCAAAAAACCCGAGAGTGCTGGTAAAACCATTGTTGTGGTCTTGCCTGACTCAGGCGAGCGTTACCTCAGTTCGGTTCTTTTTGAGGACGTTTTCACCGATACGGGTCTGCCCGCTTGAGAGTGAACTTCAGCCTGGGAGTGCAAGAACCTGAAAACTTTCAGCTTTTGTGCTCTCAAAATAGGCTTTCCAAAAGTTAACAAAGTTTGAGTTCAGATTTTTGGGGTGGTTGTTCAGCAAATACACCTGCACGTCAATGCTTGAAAAATCAACCCATAACTTTTTAAAGAGATAGTTGGACTCAAAGCTCAAAAAGTCAGGCTTGTTTTTGTACAAGTCCAATGATTTGCTGTTTTGCATCAAGTCCGAGATGACATAAAGTTTTTGCTCTCCTTTCACATTGGGGTCATGAAGTGAATTCAAGTTCACCAATTGAAGCATCTCAAGGATAGGGGACTCTTTGGCCGACTCAAAGTTCAGTTGCTGCGACAATAAATTTTGTAGGGGTGTGTAAAACTTGTCACGGTAGGCTTGTGCCAGCAGTTGGGGGTTTTCAACCCAGATGCTTTTTCCTTTGCCGTCTCCTGGGTTGCACAGTGAGAAGAGGGCTTGTGTTTCTTTCTTGAAGTCATCTCCTAAAATATAGACCGACAGGAGATGACCCTCAGGTAATTTTTTCACAAGCTCATTGACAGCGTTTTTCAATGAAATCTTTTGTGCCTCGTTGAAGGCCTCAGTTCGATCGATCAAGATTGCATATTGCCCTTTGGCGCCATCAACTGGGCATAAATTGTGCGCGTTCACACCTTGTGGTTTGTTGTTGAACCACCAAAAAACACCGACAAGAATTCCAAGGTTCATGAGAATAAAAAAACCAGTTTTGACCAGGTTGAATCTGGCATTTTTCTTTGCAACTTTACTTTGTCTTGGCATTTGAAAAGGAAGGGGTTAATAATATTTGAGGTGATTGATTTGAGTGAGGTAAGCGTCAAAAACTGTGTAGACCTCTTGTCTCAGATGGGCAATGTTGGTTTCTGAAAACTTCAAATGGTCTTGGATGTTCGAGATCACCTCATTTTCTTTGTTCAAGTCGAATTTTGGAATTCTGATGGGCGACAAGGACGGCATGGTGTTGAAGTAGGCGGGCTTTAAGCCGTCATCACGAGACGTTTCGTTGTCGTATCTGAATTTTCTCAAAAGTGCAAAAAGCGCAATTTCACTTTCGTTGAGGGTTTTTTCTAGTTTTTGATGCAGGCGTTTTTTCTCTTCTATGTTCTTTTGCATCGAAAACATCAACTCTCGAACCTTGCTGAGGTGGTTTTCAATGAAGGACAATTTCTCTTGCTTCAAGTCTTCCAATTCAAGTTGAATGTCCTCAAATTCAGACTCGAAGATGTCCTTTGACAGTTCAGTTCGACGGGAAATTTTTCCGTAGCCAGGATAACGGTCATCAATGAAAATGCCATCAAGCATGGCCCCTAATCCAAAGCCAGTGGTGATCAACATCAAAAACCATGAAATCAAATCTTTGATGTAGAAAGCATGTTCTTGGATGCTGGTGAGCGCTGCTTCTGAGGGGTTAGGTAGACCTTGAATGATCGACTCTCGCAAGTGTGAAATGGCAATGGACATGAGGATCACAAAGCAGGCCCAAACCAGCAAGCCCAAAAGCCCCAAGAGTTTGCCAAAGAATTTGCTATGAAAAAGCCATCTGATTAAAAATTTCCCTAAAAAGAAACTGCCAATGACGTTGATGCTGGCCAAGAGGGCCGCGTAGGTGAATCCACCTAAAATTCCAGAATTCAGTCCTTGGGCGAAAAAGCCCGAGTTCACAATGCCTTCAAGAGCGATCAAAAACACCAACAAGGCGTATTGGTAGGTCACTCGGCTTTGATCGGGGTAGTTGGCCAGTCGTTGGATGTTGTTGTCAGTTTTGAAGCGATTGAGCTCGGCAATTTTTGACAAAGCATCTTCTGCAAGTTTCTTCAGCCAAGCGCCTTGTGTGTCCATGATTTGACGAGCTTTCCTGTCAAATTCTGAAGAAAGAGTTTCGGCTTTGATGTGCAGGTAAGTGCGCTCAAAGTCCGCGAACTGAGTCTCTAGGCTTTGAGTCGCGTCGGTGAATTCGCTTTGCAGCTGATCGCGGCTTGCGTTGATGTGTTTGAGAATGTCGTTCTCAATGCTTGTCAGCTCTTTGGTGTGGTATGCGGGAAGCCCTAAATTTGCAAGACGCTTGGCTTCTTGGGTGATCTTGAAATGCGCAATCAATTCCTCGACATCAAAGGAGTTCAAGGTTTTTGGCGTGGATTTGAATTGAAACAAATGCAGCAACCAATTGAAAAACCTGTGGAACGCCCCACTTTTTTCAGTGCCATTGTTTTTAAGTTGCGCCATATCTGAAGTTAAATGCTTTGAAAGGCTGAGTCCTGGGTCTTTTTTCAGATAGTGAAACCGTTGAGGTTCGTCCTGAATTATTCATGCTTTTTGATCCCTTTTCTTAAAAAAAAGATGGATCTGCCCAAATTAGGCCTCTTCATGCTACAAGTGCAATTGTATTTAATACATTAGTATTCTACCGCGCCACTTGCTGATCCCAACCAAACTCGGCAGCAAGATGGACCATTGCAAAGCAATGATGAGAAGGTTCACGGGATCGCCATCAAAGCTTGCCGCTCCAAGTTTTGCGCCAGCGATATAGGAGAGCGTTCCGAAAATGAGGCCCAAGAGCGCCGTCAAGGCCATGGGGATGTGCTTGAGAAAGGACAAGGAGTGGTTCAGGGTCAATAAAAACAAGATCCAAACCATCCATAACCAAAATGGACTCAAGAAGTGGATCGCCCAGCCGTAAAAGCCCATGATGTTGAAAGCCTGAACACACGTGTCAGCTGCAATGCCAATGGGCAAACCAAGAAGCATCAACTGAAGGTCTTTGCTGCGCTGGGGAAGGGGATGGGCGAAGAGGTGCAAGAGCACCAACAGCAGGCAGAACACGATGGCAGGCCACTCCAAGTTTCTGGAGACGCTTAACACGCAGACAAACCAACCCAGCTGGAAAAAGAGAGCGTTGATGAATTTATTCATCAAACAATTGTAGGTAGGAATGGCAGCAGAACCATGACGCTCCTTGAGGTTACCCTTCAAAATTTTAAGGGTGTTGGACCAGGGCTTGCCTATCAAGGCACCAAGCGGGTCCTGCATTTCTTTTAAAGAGGTGGATCAACATCAAGAAAACGTTGATTTTTTCATGGTATGGAGATCCATGCTCTGCGTGCTGCTGCGTGTTTCAACTCGGGACCCAGTAGCTATTTCCAATGACCCTCATTGAGAGAATCAATGAAGGCCAACGCAATTTCTTTCTATAATCACAGTCAATGAGTTTATCTCATTCCATAGTTTTTATTTATCAACCAAAAGGAAACCTCATGTCCCTGATCAATACGCAAGTACAACCCTTTAAAGCCCAGGCTTTTCACAATGGTAAATTCGTTGAAGTGAGCAACGAAGCCCTCAAAGGCAAATGGTCTGTCTTGATTTTCATGCCAGCCGCTTTCACCTTCAACTGCCCAACAGAAGTTGAAGATGCTGCTGACAATTATGCCGAATTTCAAAAAGCTGGTGCTGAAATCTACATTGTCACCACCGACACGCATTTCTCACACAAAGTTTGGCACGAAACCTCTCCTGCCGTTGGCAAAGCGAAGTTCCCACTCGTTGGTGACCCCACACACCAGTTGACAAGAGCTTTTGGTGTGCACATTGAAGAAGAGGGCTTGGCTTTGCGTGGCACCTTCATCATCAACCCCCAAGGTGTGATCAAGACGCTTGAAGTTCACGACAACGCCATTGCACGCGACGTGAAAGAAACTTTGCGTAAATTAAAGGCAGCCCAATACGTGGCCAACAATCCAGGTCAAGTTTGTCCTGCTAAGTGGAACGAAGGTGCCAAGACTTTGACGCCATCACTCGATTTGGTCGGCAAGATCTAAACAGTTCTTCTGCTCAAAGGGGTGTGTTGTGCGCCCCTTTTGTCAGAAATTTGTTAACCCTCATCACTTTTAAAGCTTTGAAGTTTTGATTGCTTTTTTGTCCCTTAAGGAGATCCCATGCTTGAAACTCAAATGAAAACACAGCTACAAGCGTATCTGCAGAACCTCAGAACTCCGATCCGTTTGATCGCCTCATTGGACGAGAGTGAAAAAAGTGTTGAATTGCGCGAGCTTTTGGAAGAAATCACAGAACTGTCTGACAAGGTCCATTTTGACGATTCGGGCCTGGATGCTCGCAAGCCCTCCTTTGTCGTTGCAAAAGAGGGAGAAACAACCGGCGTGCGATTTGCTGCCATTCCACTCGGTCATGAATTCACCTCGTTGGTTTTGGCTCTTTTATGGACGGGTGGACATCCCCCCAAAGTGGATGCGGAAGTTCTAGAACAAATCAAAGCCTTGGATGAGTCGATGAAGATGGAGGTCTACATGTCCTTGTCTTGCCACAATTGCCCAGACGTTGTGCAAGCGGCAACCTTGATGGCCATTTACAACCCCAAGATTCAAACCACGGTGATCGACGGCTCCTTGAACCAAGCCGAGGTTGAGAGCAGACAGGTGATGGCCGTGCCGATGGTCTACATCAACGATCATGTTTTTGGCTCCGGTCGCATGAGTTTGGAGGAAATCATAGGCAAACTGGATCACAAGTCTGCCGAGCGTGATGCGCAGAAGTTGAACGCAAAAGATCCCTATGATGTGCTCATCGTGGGGGGTGGGCCTGCTGGCGCTGCTGCAGCGGTTTACGCTGCCAGAAAAGGCATTCGAGTTGGTGTGGTCGCTGAGCGCTTTGGCGGACAAGTCAACGACACCATGGGCATTGAAAATTACATCTCCGTCTTGGAGACCGATGGTCCAAAATTCGCCTCTGCGCTTGAGCAGCAAGTCAAGCACTACGAAGTGGACCTCATGGACTTGCAAAAAACGAAAAAAATCACGCCAGCCTCCGACATCGGGGGCATGCTTCAAGTTGAAATGGTCAATGGGGGCATCTTGAGTGCAAGAAGTGTGATCGTCTCCACGGGTGCACGTTGGAAAAACATCAACGTTCCCGGTGAGCAGGAGTACAAAAACAAGGGCGTGGCCTATTGCCCGCATTGCGATGGACCCTTGTTCAAAGGCAAACGTGTCGCGGTCATCGGTGGCGGTAACTCAGGCGTTGAGGCTGCGATCGATTTGGCGGGTGTGGTTGGCCATGTGAGCTTGTTTGAGTTTGCAAGCGATTTGAAAGCCGATGCCGTCTTGGTGACCAAACTTCGAAGTCTTAGCAACGTGAGCATCCATGTGAATGCTCAAACCACAGAGATCACCGGCGACGGACAAAGGGTCAATGGCTTGAAGTACAAAGAACGCTCTACCCATGAAGAGCACACCTTGGCCATCGAGGGTGTTTTTGTTCAAATTGGTTTGGTCCCCAACACGGAGTTTTTGAAAGGCACGGTCGAGCTCAGTCCATTCGGAGAAATCAAGATCGATGACCATTGCCGCACGAATGTTGCGGGGCTCTTTGCGGCTGGAGACGTGACGACGGTTCCGTTCAAGCAAATCGTCATCGCAGCGGGCGAGGGCTCCAAAGCTGCACTCAGCGCCTTTGATTATTTGATTCGAACACCCGCTCCGGTTCACGCCAAAGAGCCTGAAACGGTTTAGGCAGCGCTCAGGGATTTCTGCACGCCAAGCACCTCATTCGTAAGGGATATTTCGATTGACGAGCTGTCAAATTCGATCAAAAATTCGCGCATGAAAGCACAAGCCATTGTTTTTGACGCGCCCAAGTCTTTGTCCCTTCGCCCATTGGACCTGCTGCCTGTGGGGCCATGTGACTTGGAGGTTGCGGTCTCCTTTAGCGGTATCAGCACGGGAACAGAACGCTTGCTCTGGGATGGAAGCATGCCCCCTTTTCCAGGACTGTCCTATCCCTTGGTGCCAGGGTACGAAACCGTGGGTGTGGTGGTCAACATAGGCCCTGAGGTCAAAACCTTCCATGTGGGGGACTTGGTTTTTTTACCCGGTTCCTACGCCTTCCAAGGTGTTCAAAATTTATTCGGAGGCTCAGGCTCTAGGCTCGTGGCTCCCTTTGAGCGTGCGGTCAAACTGAACCCTGAATTGGCCGACAAAGGAGTTTTGTTGGCCTTGGCTGCGACAGCTCATCACGTCTTTACCGTGGGCAGAGAGGGTTTGCCTCTTGTCTACCCCGATTTGATCATTGGTCACGGCATCATGGGCCGTTTGTTGGCTCGCATGGTGGTCGCAGCGGGAAAGCCCCCGCCCGTTGTTTGGGAGACCCAAGCCTTGAGGCAAACCGGAGCCGAAGGCTACAGCGTCGTTCATCCTGAGCATGACGCGCGAAAAGATTACAGCTGTATTTGCGATGTCAGTGGTGACAGTGGTATTTTGAACATCGTCATCCCAAGGATGCGTCCCGGTGGAGAAGTCGTCTTGGCAGGTTTTTACAAGGAAGACCTGTCCTTTGCCTATGCCTCTGCTTTCATGAGAGAGGCCACGATTCGTGTCGCGGCGCAGTGGAAAAAGCATGATTTGGCGGCTGTGGCTGCCATGTTTCATGATGGGTCTTTGCCTCTAGAGGGTCTGATCACGCACACAGAGAGGCCAGAGCGAGCCCAGCAAGCCTATGAGACGGCTTTTGGGGACCCCTCGTGTTTAAAGATGGTCATTGATTGGCGTCAAAGTTCCTAACAAAAACTCGGTGACATCTGATCTGTCGCCCCGCTCCATGCCTAGAGCGATGTCTTGAACGGTGTGAAGTTGGTCTGGGTATCAAAGTGATCTTCATTTTCTTGACGTTTTAGAAAATTAACCACCACATAGGTCAAGGGTGTGGCCAGAATTTCCCAAGAAGTTTTTAAGATGTATTGAACCATGGCGACCTGGATCACTTGTTCAAGGGGCCAAATGGCATAAAAAGCAATGAAATAAAACAGACTTGAATCGACCAATTCACCGACTGCGGTCGATCCGATGGTTCTCATCCATAGGTGTCGGCCTTGGGTCCAAATTTTAAGCTTGGCAAGCACAAAGGCATTCACAAGGCTACCCGCCCAAAATGCCAACATCGAACCGGCCACAATTCTCCAAGTGTTTCCAAAGACAATTTCTAGGCCACTTTGCAAGGCGGTGTTGTAGTCGCCTTTTGCAGGTTCAAGGGCCACCACGATGCTTGACATGAGGGCGGCGAAGAGGAGGGCTGCAAAGCCACACCAAACGGCTCGCCTGTCGTGGGCATAACCGTACACCTCGGTGAGAATGTCTCCAAAAAAATAGGAGATGGGAAAGAAAAGTATGCCTGCTCCAAAGACGACTTCACCCACCCAGGGTAAATTGATGGTCGCCACTTTCCCCGCGCCAATGAGATTGGAGCAAAGCAAAACCGTGACAAAGGCCACAACGATAAAGTCGTAATAACGGTAGTTTTTTTGAGTCATGTGAGTTTGTAGCTCGGTCATTGGTGATGGTATTTTAGCGAACAAAGCTGAAATCTGTTCTTCGAGGGTTTTACCATTTTAACGAAGCAAACACGATGGACGACTCGCTTGGTTGGCAAGGCTTGTCTTCAAGAGGAAATTTCTTTTTTGAGTTCCAGTAAATGACAAGACAGTTTATTTCTTTGTTCAATCGTATTTTCTGAGTTGCCGATGCTGATGTTCAGAATGTGCATGGAAAAGTTTGCGATCTTAAGTGGCGTCGACAAAGCCAAAACACCCGGCTGCCAAGTGGCATGGCAGTGGTCAAAGTTTCTGATCTCTTGCCTAGCCAAGTCAATTTCTTGCTCGATGTGCTCCCAATCTTTGGGGCGTCTCGTTTTGAAGATGCCAAAGAGCTCTTGTCTCTTCGCATCCGATACCGTAGCGAGCCATGCTCGGCCAAGGGAGGTGAGCTCCATAGGGACTCTAAGGCCAGCAACCACATTTCGAAACACCAACTTGTGGTTGTAGCGAAGTGACTCGATGTACATCATTTCATCGCGATCGGCGACGGCTAGACCAATATTGACTTTGTATTTTTCAGCATAAAGTTGCATGTGGGGCGCTGCAAGACTCAGCACGGGAGAGCTTGACTTCATGGCAAAAGCAAGACTTAAAACAGGTGCGGCCAATCGATAGGCCCGCTGTTGAGGATCGTGCTCAAGCATGCCTGAACCAACCAAAGTTTGCGTGAGTCGGCTCACGGTCGACTTGGGCAACTGGGTTCTTTCGGCAATGTCAGCATTGCCCAACAGATCAAGGCCTGGTTTGAATGCTTTTAGGATCTCTATGCCTCGCAAGAGGGATCTGTTGGGGTCGGTCATGCATGGCCCATGGGTGTGTCAAAAGCAATTGAATTCCATTGGGTGGAATTATAGGCTGTGATTGCAGGCCAATGTTGATTAGACTCACACCCTACTGGAGCCTTCTTATGATTCAACAGTTTTCAATCTCTAAGCTCTTTGGTTGGGCTCTTTTGTGTGTGTTTCAAACTGTCGCCCTTGGGGCGGTCTTTCCTGAAAAACCCATACGAATCATTGTGCCTTTCTCACCAGGTGGGGGGACAGATCTCATCTCAAGGACTTTGGGCAGTTTGATGTCTTTGGACTTGGGGCAGCCCGTCCTCATTGAAAATAAACCAGGAGCCAGTACCCTCATTGGTACCGATGCATTGGCCAAAAGTGCGCCCGATGGGTACGCCATGGTGATGGCCACTTTGGCGCATGCTGTCAATCCTAGTCTTCTGCCCAAGTTGCCCTATTCACAAGAGTCGTCTTTTGCTCCAGTGATTTTGATTGGTCGCTCGCCCAATGTGCTGGTGGTGACTGAGAGCAGTCCCTTCAAGAGCTTTCAAGATGTGATGAATGCGGCCAAGTCCAATCCGGGTAAATTGTCCTATGCCTCTCAAGGTGCGGGGACATCGGCCCACTTGGCAGGTGAGTTGTTCAATTTCTTGGCAAAAACAGAGATCACTCACATCCCTTACAAGGGTGCGGGACCCGCCTTGACAGATCTCTTGGGTGGGCAAGTGGACATGATGTTTGCAACGGCCTCGGCAGTCGGGGGTTTCATCACCACCGGCAAATTGCGTGCTTTGGCCGTGACCACCTCAGAGCGTTCGCCCACAGCCCTTTTGTCCAAAGTGCCAACCGTTGCTGAATCTGGTCTGCCCAGCTATGTGGCCGAGAGTTGGTATGGCTTGTTGGTGCCAGCGGGCACGCCAGAGGCGATTGTTCAAAGGCTGAATGGTGCCGCTAAAAAAGCGGCCCAATCCGACACGTTCAAGCAAAAAATAGAAAAAGAGGGCTTGATCGTGAGCGCCGGAACGCCAGAGGCCTTTGATCGCTATGTCAAAGCCGAGGAAGTGCGATGGAGAGCCGTCGTTAAAGCCGCCAATATCAAAGCAGAATAAGGAGCAGTCCATGCAAAATTTTGAACTCATTGAATTTTCACTTCAAGAGCACATCGCAACGGTCACCCTCAACAGGCCCGACAAACGCAACGCCATCAGCGACAGCATGAGGTTGGAGCTCATTGCTGTGTTTGAGCATGTGGCGGCTGATAAAAAGATCAAGGCCATGGTTTTAACGGGCAGGGGCAAAGGTTTTTGTGCCGGCGGAGATATAGCGGGCATGGAGAGAAGAATGAGTTCCCCGACTGGTGAAATCGCTTTCAACGGTTGGCACAGGCAGCAGCGCGTGCATTACACCCAGTCCCTTTTGCACACCTTGCCCAAACCCGTGATCGCTGCGGTCAATGGGGCCGCATCGGGTTTGGGGGCTGACACCGCCTTGGCCTGTGATTTTGTGTTGGCCAGTGAGCATGCCAACTTCACCTGGTCTTATATCCACCGAGCCATTGTGCCCGACGGAGGGGGCATGTACTTCCTACCAAGACGTGTGGGTCTGGCCAAGGCCAAAGAGTTGATTTTTTCCGGCAGAAAGGTCGATGTCAACGAAGCCTTGGCGCTTGGCATCGTTGACCGGTTGAGCATTTCGGCAAACCTTTTGTCGGATGCGCAAGCATGGGCCGCGCAAATGAGTGCGGGTTCATCCACGGCCCTGGCCTTGAGCAAAACCATTTTGAATCAATCTTTCGAATTGTCCTCTCATCAGATCTTTGAGCAAGGCAGTCAAGCCCAAGGTATTTGTTACTCAAGCACCGAGCACCGCGAGTCGGTGATGGCGTTTCTCTCCAAATCTACGCCCAAGTGAGCATGTTCTCCATTCGACAACTGCTCAGCCCTGCCAGTGTCGCAGTCATTGGCGCTTCAAGTGACCCTAAGAAAACCGCAGGTCGCCCCATCGCCTTTTTGCAAAAGAACGGCTATTCGGGGCACATCTATCCAGTGAACCCCAAGCTCACTGACATCAATGGGATCAAGTGCTACGCCAGCATTGCCACTCTACCTGAAGTGCCAGAAGTGGCCATTGTTTTGTTGGGTGCCGAGCGGGCGCATTTGGCCGTGAAAGAGTTGTCAGACTTAGGTGTTGCCGCTGCCATCATTTTGGCAAGTGGCTACTCAGAAACTGGCGAGAAGGGGGTGATGCGTCAAGCGCAACTGCTTGAGGCCGCAGGCAAGATGAGGCTTTTGGGGCCCAACACCATT
>CAIMNS010000108.1 GCA_903842945.1 uncultured Burkholderiales bacterium | reverse complement strand
CTCTGTGCGCCTGTTCTTCTTCATGGATTTTGCGATTGAATTCACAATGACAGCGTATTGTGCTTGTTGATTTTAGCTTTGTCACCCATCTTTTTTTCATCATTGGTATAAACGCTAATGCCATGCACCTTAAGTGCTCAAGTCAGAAAATATCCACAGAGCTTGATGTGCTCGGGGTCCGCTCATCCACCGAATTGTTTGATCCGTCCCCGTAAAAACCACTAGCCATTCATTGACCCACAGGCCTATATTCTTCATTACATCAATGGCTTGAATTGTGTCAGTTGATTTATTGTGGCGTTGAAAAATTACCTAAATATGGAGTGATCATGGGTATCAATCGAAGAAACATCCTTTTGGGCTCCACGGTAACAGCCGCGGCCGCCCTCCATGGCCCAACTGAGGCCAAAACCAAGTCTCCATCCAAAAAACATCATTGGGACAAAGAAACAGATATTTTGGTGATTGGCTCTGGGGCCACGGGTGTACCTGCGGCCTTGAAGGCCAGAGAGGGGGGCCACGCTGTCATGGTCCTTGAAGCCGAGAACCACTTAGGCGGTCACGCCATTTGCAGTGGAGGCAATTTACCTCTTGGTGGTGGAACGAGTTTTCAAAAGAAATGGGGCGTCAAAGATTCTCCCGATTTGCTTTTTCAAGATTTAACGGATTGGTCGGTGGTCAGCGCCAATGGCTTTCCTGACTACCGCTACAACGACCGGGAGGTGATTCGGGCTTTCGCCGATCATTGTGCTCAGACTTGCGAATTTGTCCTGGACAATGGTGTTGTATTTGTCGACAAAGCACCTGACACCAGGGGTGGTAATTCAGTAGGCGCCTCCGTACCAAGGGAGATGCACTGTGCACCTGTCGATTGGCCCTTGATACAAACGGGAAAACCAGCTGAGCCCAGTGTCAGACGGACCATGTCAACTGGAAACGGATTGATGCACCCATTGATTGACTCGGCCAAGCGCAAAGGGGTCGTGTTCATGCTTGAGCACAAAATGTCGCAACTCATTCGAAAAGAGCACTCAAGTGGTCCCGTCATTGGTGTGGTGGCCATGCATCAAGGCAAGGAAATTCGTATCCGTGCAAAGCGCGCTGTGATTCTAGGAACTGGGGGATCGACCTCGAATGTCAATTTCAGACGCATGTTTGACCCCCGCCTGACCGAAGAGTATTGCGGCGTAGCGGGAACCCCCTGGTCTTACCAAGATGCAAGCGGTGAAATTGCGGCGATGGCCGTGGGAGCTTCCCTTTGGGGACTTTATAACAACACGGGTGAATTCAGCTCCGGCATCACAAAACCAGGCACCATTGGCGGTCAGTATGGCTACGTCAACCTCAAATTCTTTCCCGGCAGTGAGGTTTTTCCAAAAGCGAGATCCATTGGCTTAACGGTCAAAGATTGGCACGATGTGATCACCGTCAACATGATTGGTCAACGCTTTTATGACGAAACCGGCTCACAATTTACCTCTGACAATTACGGCGTGAACAAAAATTACGTGCCCAACTCTTACTTGAACGCCAAAAACATGAAATGGGATCCCAAGAATTACCTCAATGCGGCCATGGCAGGCATTGGGGACGGACATAACGGGGGCGGCCCGATCTGGGCCATCTTTGATGCAGATGCCATTGACCGAGAAAAATGGAACATCTTGCCTCCCTTTACTGATGAAGCAAATGGTTTCTTCTTCAGTGCAGCCACTCTTAAAGAATTGGCTGAAAAAATTAAAATGAAATACCAACGAGTACCCATGCCAGCTGAGCAATTGGAGGAGACTGTCAAGCGGTACAACTCTTTTGTGGATTCAGGGGTAGACACAGATTTTGGTAAAGAAAAACCCAAATACAAAATACAAAAGGGTCCTTTCTACGCAGCTTGGGCCACACCGGTTCTTCACGATACACGAGCAGGTTTGCGCATCAATGCAAAATGTCAAGTCTGTGATCTCAATGGACAAGTCATTGAAGGTTTGTATTGTGGGGGCGAATCTGCTGGAGGCTTTAGCTTGCATGGACTCGCCCGCGCAACAACCCAAGGCTTTATCTCTGGTAAATACGCTTCTCTTGAACCGATCCACGAATAAAGAGATGAACATGCGGTCAATGACAAACGGCTGCCCACCCCTTTGCCGACATGGCAATGCTCCATCGATTGAAATGGACCGTTTTGATTGAAGAGAGCCATGTCATCCAAGATTGAACTCGTCCATGACTTCTTTTTTGTATTTTTACAGTTGAATGCTTATTTTTATGAAAAATTTACTGCTTGCTCTATTGATGGCTTTAAATGGTCTGCCTTGCTCTTCGCAATCTTTTCCATTCAAACCCATTGATTTGGTGGTGCCGTTCCCAGCGGGGGGATCGACAGATCTTCTCGCGCGCGCCTTGGGTCAACAACTGTCTTCCCAATTCGGGCAACAAGTGGTCATCGATAACAAACCGGGTGCGGGGGGAAGCATCGGCAGCAACATCGTCTCCAAGGCCAAGGACGATGGCCATACCATCTTGTTCACCTCTTCGAGCACTCACGCCATTGGCCCGTCTTTGAGCAAGAACTTACCCTACAACATTGACACCGACTTCATCCCCATCGTTCATGTGGCCAACGCAACCAATATTCTTTTGCTGACCAAAACCATCCCTGTCAACAACTTAAAAGAACTCATCGCTTATCTTAAAAACAATCCAGGCAAATTGAATTACGCCTCTAGCGGCAATGGAACCATTATTCATTTAACAGCCGAGGCCTTTAAGGCGGACGCTGGTGTCTCCATCACCCACATTCCCTACAAGGGCTCAGGACAAGCGATTCCAGATATCATTTCAGGCAAAGTGCACATGGTGTTTGATAGCATCGTTTCTGCCATGCCACACGTATTGGATGGAAAGTTAACGGCCATCGCCGTAACTGGTAAAAAACGTTCCGCACTTGCTCCTGATGTGCCCACCATGATGGAAGCAGGCAAGGATTTTGGATTGAGCAACTTTCAATCTGATACTTGGTGGGGTCTGTATGCACCCAAGGGGACATCGGCTGAGATCATCAGCTTCATCAATGCAGAAACCAACAAAGCCCTGCTCAATCTAAAATTAAAAGACAGGCTTAACTTTTTAGGTGCAGAGGCATTTGGAGGCACACCTGGTCAATTTGCATCGATGGCCAAAATTGATCGTTTGAAATGGGCCGAGATTATCCAAAGAAACAACATCACTCAAGACTGATCTTAGGCACTCGATTACTCTGGGACGATGCCGATTTTTGTCACGACTTTGTTCCACAATTCGATCTCTTTGCGGATGATGGCTTTGAACTCTGCGGGAGTGCCTCCTGAAGGTATGGCCCCATCGGCTTCGAAACGCGTGGCGGTGTCTTTTTTGATCAAAATCGTATTGACCTCTGAATTGATTTTGTCAACCAAGTCATGAGGCATGCCCTTGGGGCCAATGAGGCCATACCAAAGCGTCACGTCGTAGCCTTTGTAGCCCTGCTCCTCTATGGTTGGGGTGTCTGGCAAAGCTGGAATTCTTTTTGTCCCGGTCACTGCCAAAGCTTGTAGTTTGCCCGACTGCACCAAGGGCAAGGCACTGGCTGTTGCCGCAAAATAAATGTCAATTTGGTTGGCCAGCAAATCGTTCAAAGCCGCCCCACCCCCCTTGTAGGGAACGTGGTTGATGCTGATGCCCGCTTGATCTGCAAAGAGCGCTGCGCCCAAATGTAGCGCACTGCCCAAGCCAGAGGAGGCGTAGGTCAATTGCGCGGGCTTGGACTTGGCTTTTGCAACAAAGTCAGCCAAGCTTTTGATCGACTGAGAGGCGTTGACCACCACCAACAGAGGGCCCTTTGAAGCCTGTACGATGGGCGTCATGTCATTGACGGGATCAAACTTGAGCTTGTACAGGCTAGGGTTGACCGTGTAGCTGGAAGAAATCAAGGTCAAGGTATAGCCATCTGCTGGAGCAGACAAGCCAGCTTGAATACCGATCAAGCCACCAGCGCCTGGTTTGTTGTCGACCAGCACCGGTTTGCCCAAGGAGGTCGTCAAAGCTTGTGCCAAATACCTGGCAAGTATGTCTGCACCGCCACCAGGCACGAAAGTAACGATCAATTTGATGGGCTTGCTAGGATAAACATCGGCCCCATACGCTTGAAGGCTTGGCCATGCGCACAACATGAGCAATGAAAGTTTGTAGCTTATTTTTTGCATCATGGTGGAGGATCTCTTCTAAAATAGATATACAGTCAAAGTTGGCATTTTATAGCCTCTGCAGCCCAAAGCACCACCTCAACTTCGTTTCAGACCCCTCACCATGAATCAATTAGATTGCCTTAAACAGTACTCCACCGTGGTTGCAGACACAGGCGACTTCATGCAAATCAGGCAATACCGACCTCAAGACGCTACCACCAATCCATCCTTGATCTTAAAGGCCATTCAAAAACCCGAGTACCACTACGTTTTGAACAAGGTAAAAGGCCATCTCTCCAAGGACAGCCTGGATCTGGCCATGGACCGCTTGATCGTGTACTTTGGCATTGAAATTTTAAAGATCATTCCCGGTCGAGTGTCAACCGAGGTGGATGCACGACTGAGTTATGACACCCAAGCAAGCATCGACAGGGCCAAGCGCATTGTGTCACTTTACAAGGCAGAGGGTATCGACCCCAGTCGACTGCTCATCAAAATTGCCTCTACTTGGGAGGGCATTCAAGCCGCCAAGGTTTTACAAGAGGACGGCATTCACTGCAATTTGACTTTGCTTTTTTCTCTGGAACAAGCTGTTGCTTGCGCTCAAGCGAAGGTCCAATTGATCTCCCCCTTCGTGGGCAGGATCTACGATTGGCACAAAAAAAATCTTGGACCAGATTGGAACGAAGCTGCCCACGCTGGGGCCAACGATCCAGGCGTCCAATCCGTCAAGAACATCTACAACTATTACAAAAAATTTGACATACAGACCCAAATCATGGGGGCAAGCTTTAGAAACATCGGTCAAATTCAAGCCCTGGCCGGTTGCGATCTGTTGACCATCAGTCCTGATCTTTTAAAGGAACTTCAATCCCACCCAAGCACGTTTGAAGCGGCCCTGCTCAAAGAGACGGCAAGTTTGAGCGATGCCCAAATGATCAGTTTGGATCAAGAGACCTTTCACACCCAATTAAAAGCCAATGCCATGGCCAGTCAAAAATTAGAGGAAGGCATCTCAAGCTTTTGCGCTGACGCCATCAAAATTGAAGATCTTTTAAAATCCCACAATGCGTAGCAAGGAGCGTCCATGAAGAGCCATCACGAAAATATCCAACTCAATGAGGATCGAATCCCCTACCAAAAGCCTCAGCCTTGGGGCATGAAAGCGGATTTGGTGGTGAAAGATGCCCTAGAGGGCGACCCCCAACTTTGGGCACCTTTGTCGCCTGGCATCACGTCTCGTCCCATCATGCTCAATGTCAGCAGTGGTTACTACGTTCACATGATGCGCGTCACCAAAGCAGGCCTGCTGCAAAGGCATCGACACTCGGGCCAAGTCCACGCTTATGTCATCAAAGGCGAATGGCATTACTTAGAGCACGATTGGAAGGCACAAGAGGGCGACTTTGTATTTGAACCTCCTGGTGAGACCCATACGTTGATCGTTCCCGAACACTGCCAAGAAATGATCACCCTCTTTACCGTTCATGGCTCGTTGATGTATGTGGACCCTTATGGCAACGCAACTGGCTACGATGACGTTTTCACACGAATTGAAAAATACAGGTCACATTTTCAAAAGCTGGGTCTTCCTGAGAGTTTTATAGAGCAATTCGTTCGATAAGGTATTTTTAAAAGGACCTCTTTTGAAATTCTTTCAATTCATGGTTGGACTGGTCGTTTTGATAGGGATCTATCTTGCGGGCCCCGTCGTTGATTACCCACCCATCAACTACCAGCAGTCGTCTGAGCTTCCTCCCAACTTGGAGGGCTTACAGCTATGGCTGAATGAGCAAGAGTCTGGCGTCAAGTCCCTCAAGCCTCAAAACGAGAAGCTTGTGGTTTGGGCCGGTGAGAAAGCAGTCAAAACACCTTGGTCCATTGTGTACATCCACGGCTTTTCTTCTTCAAGACTTGAAACAGCTCCCTTGAGCGACGTGCTTGCAAAAAAACTCAAGGCCAATGTTTTTTACACAAGACTTGCGGGTCACGGGCAAGAAGCCGATGAACTCGCAAAAGCCACGCCCCAAGATTGGGTTTCCGACTATGTGCAAGCCCTGGACATTGGACACCGTCTGGGAGAAAAAGTCTTGGTCATCAGCTGCTCCACCGGTTCAACCCTCGCGACCCTTGTATCCGAAGGGTCTGCGAGGCGAGCGCTTGAAGCCCATGTGTTCATTTCACCCAATTTCGGCCCCAACGACAAGAGGGCTGAAATCATCCTTCTGCCTTGGGGCAAAGAGATCGCTCAATGGATAGAGGGCAAGACCCACCAAACAGCTGCATCTGATCCAGGCGAAGACCTGGCTTGGTACAAGGCCTACCCGACCAAGGCTTTGTTTCCGATGATGCATTTGGTCAAGTTGGCACGCCAAAGCCCTTTGAAAGACTTCAAGCTCCCGCTGTTGGTCCTCTACAGTGAACGCGATCAAGTCGTTGATGTGAACGAGATCAAAACGGCTTTCAATGCCATAGGTTCAAATCAAAAACAATTGTTGAGCATTGATTACAGTGAAAGCAAAAACCAGCACGTCTTGGCTGGAAGCATCAAAGCGCCCAATAGCGTTGAGCCGCTCAGTGAAGACATCTTGCGTTGGGTAAGACAGTTGGAGACGACTCAAGGCTTCAGGTAAGCAAATCCCTCTTTGCTCTGCAAGCGGGTAATTCTGACCACGCCAGACGGAGTGAAGTCCGCTTCTAGAATGAATTGATCTTTGCTCAAGCCTCGGTTCTTCATGGTGTACTCACAAACTTCGAACACCACACCCTTGGCCTTTAGATCAGAGATCAGAGGGGCGTATTCGGTTTTTGAAACTTGGTCCCTTGCACCTTGCATCAGCAAATCAACGCCCAAGGCATGGGTGACCACGATGATTTTGGTGTCAGGTGCAGCCTCCAATTGATTTCTGATGTTCCTCAAACCTTTGAGCGCTTGAACCTCTGCTTGATCGAAGTGGTAGACCACCTTATCTTGGGCAAACATCAAGCCTGAGAGCAAACAAGTGAAAACAAAGAGGGCTATTTTTTTCATCGGTGGTCTTAGCTCACGAAGGGAAAGGATCAAAGGCTTGAACCCGAGGGATCAAAACCTGATTTTTTTAAGTTCAACGCCCGTGTCTTCCAGCTTGTCGAGCTGGGTGTTCAATTGAACGACCGTGTTTTTAATGGCTTCAACCCTGCCATGAAATTCATCAGATTTTTTCTTTTTCGCCTGAGCTATTTTTTCTTCTCTGGACAACTCTTTGGCCTGAACAGGTTTTAGCGCTTGGCCTTTTGAAAGACCACCCAGGTCTTCAGGGCTGACGTCCTCATTGGGAACCTCAACTCGTGGCGCATTTCTAGACCTGCGAATCTCTTCAAATTTCGCACGACGATCCCGGATGCTATCGGCTTGAATTTTAGCGTTGTTGTCTTCAAGAGATTCGGTATCGATGGCGACTTGTCGGTCTCTTAAGCCTTGCGAATCGATCTGAACAGAGTTAGAAGATGGCGAGTCGATTCCAATTTTGACTTTGTTGTCCACTTGTGAGCCGCTGGGAACAGATTCACTGTGGTTATCAGATATCTCAGAATAAACTTTTTGCGTCTGATTCAATTCATACACAGTGCCGTCCAAGCGGGCAATGTTGTCCTTGGCAACATCGGCGGCAACAGTTTGTGTGTTGTCTTCATGGACCTCCGTGTCCAATGAAATTTGATGCTTGGCGTCTTTTGCAGTTGGTATTTTCTGGGTGTTGTCTTGGGCGCTTGTCATGTCCAACTTGATCTTGTTGTCCATGCCCGTGTCAAGACCGACTTTTTGCAAATTCTCTTCAAGTCGATCAGAAACGATTTTTGCCAAGTTCTCATCCACCTTGTCTTGATGGATCTTGATTTGATGGTCTTGGGGGCCCTGTGTTTGATCCAAATGAGCTGTATGTTGACTGGCCTTTTGAGCCTCAATTTTTTGGGCATTGCTTTTTAAGCCCGGCTCACCAACACCCAAAAAACGATCCTTGGCTTGGTTCGCGTCATCGATCTGCTGCTGGCTGTTGCCACCCTTTTCGAGCCCTAGCTTTTCAACATGATCCGCCAAAGCGTCGGAGCTTATGTGTGCAGCTTCGCTTGACATGGAGAAAGAGCTCAAGGTACCGTGATCTGATTCAGCCTCTTGGTTAAAAAGTAGACTCTCTAAATGAGAACCCAAATCCATGTCTTTGTCTATCGAACCCTGATGATTCGGATCATCCTGCCCAGCTTTGACCCAATTTTTTTTACCTTTTGCGTTCAAAGAGCCAGCCACCACCTCAACACTATGAGGCGTATCGCTTCTGACAATAAAAGGTTTATCTTGAGACATTTTGAAGGGCCAATTCTTTCCAAGGCGAAAAACCAGAAACCGGGCTAGCCCAACCTGACCAATTTCAGACTGAACATCATTTGATCACCCATTCTCTCAATAAGACAAGCGCTAAGCAAGGCGTCTGTGACAAATAAGTCCAAGACGTGAATTTCACACATTACTATCGACACAAGTTGGCGTTCATGAATGCCAATCATTACAATTGGCACACAAAAGCCTGAAATTAACACTTTAGAAGTCAAATTCTTGCTCTGTTTGCGTGCAAACCATTTCAAACAGAGCTGTTTTGGTTTCTAATCGTTGAAAAAATTTTGTGCTCTGGCGAGATCAAACAACACCCCACTTGTTGTCCAATTCACCCCCTCTTGTTGCTCCATCTCATGTCGCTCAGCCACCCCATTTTTTCAAATTCAAACGCACTGGGCCCAGTGGCTTTAGAACGAAGACCTGAAAAGCCACGTGGCGCTGTAGCCTCTTTGGCGCTGATGGCCATGGGCATGGTCTTTGGGGACATTGGCACCAGTCCGCTTTACGCCATCAAAATTTGCTTTGATGCAACGCACGGCATTGAAATGAACGACGCATCAATTTTCGGCGTGATTTCTCTCATTTTTTGGACTTTGAGCTTGGTGGTTTCGCTGAAATACATGATGTTTGTGATGAGAGCGGACAACCATGGTGAGGGAGGTGTCTTGGCGCTTTTGGCTTTGGCACTTAGAAATACCAAAAATCATTCCTTCAAGGCTTCTGTCTTGATCACCTTTGGCGTCTTGGGCGCGAGTTTATTTTATGGGGAAGCGGTGCTCACACCGGCCATCTCCATTCTTTCTGCCGTTGAGGGAATCACTGTGGCCTCGGAGAGTTTTTCTAAATACGTCATCTCTGCCACAACGATCATCATCGGCTTTTTATTCTTTTTCCAAAAAATGGGGGCTTCATTGGTGAGTCGAATGTTTGGTCCCGTGATGTTGGTGTGGTTCCTTGCCATTGCAGCCATGGGGGTCCATCAAATCATGATCCAACCCGACATCCTTTGGGCGATCAATCCTTATTATGCTTACGTTTTTATCACGGAGCATACCTCCATGGCCTTTGCTGCAAGTGGAGCGATCTTTCTTGTGATCACGGGCGCTGAGGTTTTGTACGCTGACATTGGGCACTTTGGCACCCAACCGATTCGATGGGCCTGGTTTTTGTTCGTGATGCCGTGCTTGACCTTGAACTATTTCGGTCAAGGCGCCATGCTGATCCATAGCCCAGAGAACTTGGCCAACCCGTTTTATTCCATGGTGCCTGAGGAGCTCGTTTTTTGCCTGGTTTTGCTCTCAGTGGTCGCTACGGTCATTGCTTCACAAGCTTGCATCTCTGGCGCCTTCTCCATGACCAGTCAAGGCATCATGCTCGGATTGATTCCAAGAATGAATCTCATTCATACGTCCGACAAAGCCGTTGCCCGAATTTACGTGCCTTTTATCAACTGGGTGTTGTGTCTGGCCGTGATCTTCTCGGTGCTTGGGTTTCAACGCTCAGATCACTTGGCTTACGCTTACGGCATTGCCGTCTCCATCACCATGCTCATGACGACCTTGCTATTTGCAACGGTGATGACCGATGTATGGAAATGGTCCAAATGGAGGGTCGCTCTCATCACGGCCTTGTTCATCGTTTTGGATCTGAATTTGTTTTTATCCAACACAGAAAAAATATTGGAAGGTGGATGGTTCCCGATGTCTATCGCAGGTGTGATTTACTTGCTGATGATCACCTGGTACCAAGGACGCAATTTACTCAGAGAGAAAGCCATTGACCTAGGGATCAAAATTGAAGACTTTATCCCTGCCCTCCTAGCGGATCCACCTCACCGAATTCAAGGCACGGGCATCTTTTTTACGCCTCACATTGACTACGTCCCTCCGGCCTTTTTACACAACCTCAAACACAACCGTGTTTTGCACGAGCGGCTCATTTTTTTAAAGATCAGCGTCTGGGATGTCCCCAGGGTTGCCGATGCACAACGCGTGAGCGTGAAAGAAATCCAAAACAACACCTACCTTGTGCGCGTCATCTTTGGCTTCAAAGAAACACCAGACATCTCCAGAGTCATGGACTTGCTCAAGGAATACCATGAACTCAACTGCCCTATGATGACCTGCTCATTTTTCATGGCTCGCGACTCATTGATCGCAAAAGAGATTCCTCAAATGTCCATTTGGAGAGAATCTCTGTTCATCTGGATGCTTCAAAACTCAACCAGGGCGTCTGATTTCTTTAAAGTTGATGCCGGACGGTTGATTGAAATGGGTACAAAAATCGAGCTTTGACCAGCTCCATTGCCACGCCCTGTGCCCGATGAGCTGACCGACTGTTTGCGTTTGAGCGTGGTCTTTACTGTGCTTTGATTTGAGCCTCGTCGATGACCTTGGCGTACTTGTCAAACTGGGACTTGATGTAGAGTGAAAAATCTTTGCTGCTCAAGTAGGCAGGATAAAGACCAGCGACATACAGTTTTTGCTGAGTCTCAGCGTCCTTCAAAGCGGCACTGAAGTCTTCATTGAGCTTGGCAATCACCTCCCTTGGCGTGCCAGCAGGTGCCGCAACGCCAAACCAAGCTGCGGCCTCATAGTCTTTGTAACCCAACTCGTGGACCGTTGGCACGTCTTTGAGTGCATCCAATCGATTCAAGGTCGTCACGGCCAAGGCCCTTAATTTTTGTCCCTCGATCATGGCAGAGACTTCAGATAAATTGGTCAATACGGCACTCACATGACCCCCCATGACCGCATTCGCTGCCAACAGTCCACCCGTAAAAGGCACATAGGTCAAGTCCATGCCAGCCACCTTTTTGAGCAACTCACCGGCGATGTGCTGCGTCGAAGAGGGCCCAACGGTGGCATAACTCAAAGCACCGGGTTGAGTTTTTGCAGCCTCCACCAAGTCTTTGAACGTCATGTAGGGACTTTGCATGCTGACCGCCAACACCTGAGGTGAAGAGGTCAACAAAGCAATGGGCTCAAAGGCCTTGAGCCCATCGTAAGGCAAATGGGCATTGAGCTTTGCATTGATCACCAAACTGTTGGCGATGATGATCAAGGTGTATCCATCTTGCGCAGCCTTGGCCACCATCGCTCCAGCGATGACGGTTCCTCCACCGGGTTTGTTTTCGATGATGACCGATTGGGTCCATTTTTTACTTAAGTATTGACCTACCACACGGGCCAGGGTGTCAACCGATCCCCCGGCGGGAAATGGAACCACTATTTTGACCGGTCGATTTGGAAACGACTGCGCCATAAGCGTGCTTGAAAAGCACCACAGAACGACAGCTAAGAAAAGACCCACTTTTTTAAAGACAAGCATTTTTACCCCCTATTTGTCCATGCCAAACATTCTAATTTTTTGCTCATCTTCAACGCTAGGGGTTTGCCTAGAATCACCAAGTCAAGGGCATGGCGTCGTGGTTGATGAACTGACCCGAATGCTCAAGCCCCATGCCGTCTATCGTTTTGAGCATGTTGGAGACACTTTGAGCCACGCTCAGCGGGGCCGAACTTGAACCCATGTCGGTTCGAACCCAACCCGGGCTCATGGCCACCAGCGTCAAGTCTTTGTAGGTCTTGGCAGCAGCATGGATGGCCATGTTCAAGGCAGCTTTGGAGATTTTGTAGGCCCATCCACCACTGTCGTTGGTCAAAGACATGCTGGCCATCACGCTGCTGATACTGATCCACTTCCCACCCACTGGGTTCAGACAGTTCATCAAGGGAGGAAGCAGTTGGACCACACTGCCGACATTGGTGTGCATGACCTCATCGAACTCGCTCAAGCTCAAAGCTTTTTGAGCATCCGTGCGAGGCCCAAATACGCCAGCTACATGGAGGATCACGTCAAAACGCTCATCCTTGAGCACAGCTAAAAAAGCTTCATTGCTGTGGGGCTTGGCGACATCGAGTTCCAGCGCTTTGGCCCCCAAGAGATCGAGCTCTCTCAAGCCAGCTTTGTCTCTCGCAGTGGCATGCACACGCACACCTCGGGCACGAAGTTGTCGAACCAACTCCAAACCAATGCCTCTTGAGGCTCCTATGACCAGAGCGGTTTTCATGGGTTGAGACCCTTCAGTCGAAGATTTTGCGGAAACAAAAAGTTTTTGGCCTCTTCGTCCAACTCGGCCTTGAAGGCATGTTGGGTCTTTAAAGCCTCGGCCCGCTTGGCCGCATCTCTTGCATTGATTTCATCGAGCAAACGCTTGATCTGAGGAAACTCAAGCCATGCACTGTCCTTGCCTAAAACAAACGGAACCATCCGAGCCCAACCCCAAAACGCCATGTCAACGATGGAGTAATCAAGACCTAAGAAATAACGATGTTGCTCTAAATGTTTCTCAACAATGCCCCAATGTCGGTGAGCTTCAAAATCATAACGGTTCAAGGCATAGTCGTTGTTTGGTGGTGCTGCATGGCGAAAATGTACCGCTTGCCCAGAAAAAGGTCCCACGCCAGTTGCAATGAACATGAGCCAAGAGTACATGGCAGCTCTTTGAACTGCATCGCTGACTTTGGGTGCGAATTGACCATATTTCTCGCTCAAAAACAAAAGGATGGCATTGCTATCAAAAACAACCGCCCCATTGTCCACAATGGCGGGCACCTTAGAGTTGGGGTTGATCGACTGAAAGGCAGGAGAAAACTGATCGCCCTTTCTCGTGTCAACGGGGTGAGCCGTGTAGGCCAAGCCCAACTCTTCCAGCAGCAGCGCCACTTTCATAGGGTTGGGGGCTGCGTTGTAATAAAAATCAATCATGAACCTATTCTCCTCAATGACGGGCGGTTGGTGAACCATGCCCTGGGGCCAAACACATCTGAGCGCACTGCACATGTTGCATTTTTCAAGCTTCAACTTCATCTGCCGTGAAACGCAATTGTAAAATTCAAGTAAAGAATCAAGGGTAAATGATAGGGCATGAAAAAAGAATTACCCACTGAAGCACCCCAATCGTTCACTTTACTGGTTAAAATTCAAAGAATAAAAACAAAAGATCTCCTCAATTGACTTGAAAGACAAACATGAACAATTCAAAATTACTTCTTACTTGCATTTCTTTGGCCGTTTTGGCTTCGTGCTCTAGCACAAAAACCACCCCCACACCCAGCCCTGCACCCCAAGCTGCAGTTGAGACCCCCGTGCAGCCCAAAGCTGACCTCAGCGGCAAAGCTCAAACCGCTGTCGCCAAAGTGGTCATCAACCCCTTCGATGATCCAAGCTCACCTCTTTCAAAGAAGAGTGTCTTCTTTGAATTTGACAAGTTCACCATCACCCAAGCCGACGGTGTGATCGTCACAGCCCACGCCAAGTACATGGCTGGCAACAAGGCGGCCAAAGTTCGTTTAGAGGGCAATGCCGATGAGCGCGGTGGCAGAGAGTACAACCTCTCACTCGGGCAAAAAAGAGCCGATGCGGTCAAACAGGCCTTGGAGCTGACCGGCGCTTCTGTGGCCAATATCGAGGCCGTCTCCTTTGGTAAAGAAAAGCCTGTGGATTACAGCCACAACGAAGATGCTTGGGCCAAGAATCGCCGAGTCGATATCAAATACACTGCAAAATAATCCAACGCTCACGAGGACTCTCGTTCAACAAAGGCAGCAACTTAAAAGAAGTTGCTGCCTTTTTTCTTGACCCAAGGCTTCAAGCTTTGGGATCATCTTCAAGCGCTATTCCACCTTGATATTGACCGTCTTGATCAACTTGTTCCAAGCGGCCAAATCACTGACAATTTGAGCTCCAAACTCCTCTGGTGTGTTCCCCACAGGCTCAATGGCATCGGCCACCAGCCGCTCTTGGAAATCATGACGCTTGATGATGGAGATCACATCTGAATTGATTTTGTGCACCAAGTCCTTGGACATGCCTTGCGGCCCCATAAAGCCGTACCATGCCTCCACTCGAAATCCAGGGAGCGTCTCGGCAATTGCCGCAACATTGGGCAAAGCCTTAGAGCGAACAGCACTGGTGATGCCAATGGGCTTTAATTTGCCACCCTTGATGAGTTGTATGGAGGCCGTGATGCCCCCAAAAATCAAAGGCACGTGTCCGGCCATGACGTCATTGATCCCTTGACCAAAACCTTTGTAGGGGATGTGTGCAATGTTGACATCGGCCATGGATTTGACCATCTCCATGGAGAGGTGCTGCTGACCTCCTGCACCGGAGGATGCATAGCTTATTTTGCCGGGCTGTTGTTTGGCCAAAGCGATCAATTCCTTGATATTGTTGGCTGGGAACGTGCTGTTGGCCAGCATGACAAAGGGGCCGGATGCCACGTTGACAATGGGCGTCAAATCTTTGACCGAGTTGTAGGGTGCCGCATACAAATTGGGCGCAATGGTGATGGACGCATCAGCAGCGAACAACAAGTTATAACCATCGGGCGTGGACTTGGCCACAAAATCAGTACCAATCATCCCACTGGCACCGGTCTTGTTTTCCACAATCACCGATTGTTTCCAAAGCGTGCTGAGTTCTTGAGACAAGATACGGCCATAAATATCAGGCGTGCCACCGGGAGGAAAAGTCACGATGACCTTGACAGGCTTGGTGGGAAAAGTCTGACTTTGTGCGCCCGATGGCTGCACGGCGAGAAGAAGACAAGCAACACCGAGCGCAGCCCAAGTTTGCTGAAAAATGCGTTGAGTGATCTTTTTCATACTAAAAATAAATTAAGGGGTTAATGGCGTCCATCCGGAGTTCTCCAACAAGCGCAACTCCCATGGAATGATCACCTTGGAGAATATCACAGGATCTGTCCACCCCTTGACCTCTCGGCCCAAGTGCCCGCCTTGAGGGTTGACCCAAAAATCTTTGGGCCGATCGCCTGAGCTCATCAGCATTTGTACATCACTTAAAAGGACCTGGCTGTCTTTGGCGCCAGCCAAAACCAGCATCTGTGTGGTCGGCTTGTCCAAGAGGCCTTGCGCCTTGAGAGACATCTTTGGCGCAAAAGCCAGCAATTGCTCTAAATTGCTGACCCCCTCATAGACGTTCAAACTGGCTGGCAGGTAGTCAAATAAATATTCTGGGGTGCTCAACTTCTTGGCAACGAACTCTGAAGAAAAGGTCTGATCCACAGGGGGTGACTGTGCAACAGAGCCCAACAGCCTGGATTTTTCAACAATGGCCATTTTGGCCCCCCAATAGGCCCCAAAACTGACCCCTGAGAAGATGATTCGCTTGGCATCGATCTCTTTGCGCTGGATCAAATAATCTATGCACGCAGACAGCATGCGCTCGGCATTGGGACTCACCTTCACTGGCGCTTGTCCTGTCCCCGGTCCATCGGTGACAAAGACCGCCACGCCTTTGGGCAAGATTTCCGAATAGCTTTCAAAAACCGTCTCCTTTCGGCTGTCCAAGCCATTCACAGCAAAGACCAAAGGCACCGGGGCTTTCATGTTTTTGGGTAAACGCAAGTAGCCGGTGATTTCCTTGCCTTCAAAGGGGATTTTGACCAACTCCAAAGGAGGATCAAAGCTCTTGGCGTATTGCAAATAGGCGTTCAATGCTTTTTCATAGGCAACTTGCTTGCCCTTGGAGGTCGGCGCAGGCCATTGTCCAAAGTAATAAAGACGCCAAGCGCGCTTGTACAGCTGACTGGCCGCTTGAGGGTCCTTTGCGGTCTTGGCTTGCTCGACATACTGGTCCGCGACGTGTATCCATGCCTGTGCCCACTCGTCTGGGCTTCGGGTTTTGATCAAAGCCAGGCCTTTTTGTACGTCTTCAACGTCCAAGCCGCCCAAGGGGTAGGCGCCCCTTTGGGCCCGCAACAAAGATTCGGCCTTGATTTCATCAATGTTGCGATCGGTGACCTGCGCGAAAAGTACATTGCAATTGCACAATGCCCATAAGCCTGTACATGCCAAGATCAAAAGTTTAAATTGAAGTTTCATGGGTTCAGTGAGTCAAGACCAAAGGTATCTGCCGCTGATGGGCAAAGCGAGAGTTGAGCTTATTGGATTTAGCGCCTACACTTGTCAGCATTAACCCTAAAACATTCCAAGTCCCAACCTCATGTACCCCCACCGGATAGGTCCATCAGCATGAAAGGCAGATACCACGTCTATGTCATCGAATTGTCGAAAGATGTTTTGTACGAGACCAAGTTCAAAAAGGCCAATCCCCAATACAAAACCGGACAACCATGCGTGTATGTTGGCATGACAGGACTTGACCCTGATATTCGCTTTGACAAGCACAAAGCGGGCATTCAATCCAACAAATACGCCCAAAAGTACGGGTTGCGCTTGATGCCCGAGATCTTCGAAAAACTCAACCCCATGCCCTACGGTGATGCTCAATACATGGAGGTCGACTTGGGTTTGCGTCTCAAAGACCGAGGTTTTGGTGTTTGGCAGGCTTGAGCAACAGGATCGACTTCAACAAAAAAAACTGGTGTCCTGTGGCTCTAACCATTTCACCTTAGCGCTCAAGCCTTGATTGGCAATTCAAACAAAATGGCGCCTCAGGTGCGACTTGCAGTCGCCTGAGTGCTATTTTTTCCCCGCACTCTAAGCACACACCATAAATACCCAGTTCGATTCGATGAAGGGCTTGATCGATGGATTGCATTTCCTTCAATTCAAACTCCTGCCTGGCATAGACATCTTCCTTCATGCTGATCTTTTGTGCATGTTCAAGCTCGGCGTCTTCAATCTCCAAACTTTGTGCTGTGAAGGCAGAATGAGATGCATCAGAGTCGGTTTTTTCTGCTTGATGCAAGCGAAGCAACAACGATGCCCGCATGGTTTGGAGTTGGTTTTCTTGTTGACGTAAATCGATGTCAGTCATGATGTGCTTTCTTAAGCTTAGAGATTGCATGATGAGCCGATAACAAGACCAAGGCATTGACCTATGTCAACTCTGGCCAAAGAAAGGACTAAAATCACCAAGCAGCCTTTTTGGACAGCACCACCTGTGCTGAAGAAAAAAGCTCAAGTCTTTTTTACTTTTCTTGAATTGTTAAATCCCCCCTATGAATCCACCAAGCACCGAGCAAAAAAAGAAATTGTCCCTCTTGGCATTTGCCACACTCTTGCTGGTGGCTTTTTTAATGGGCTCCAACCATGTTGCAGCCCGAATTGCCTTCAACCACGGTCTGGATGTCTCAACCGCGGTGGTGGTTCGAAGTTTGTTCACGGCCCTTGTGGTCAGCGCCTTGATCTACTTTCAAAAAATTCCTCTCGCCATCACGCCAAGGCACTGGAAGCTCTTAACGCTGATTGGCATCATCATTGGAATTCAAAGTGCTGCACTTTACACATCGGTTGCCAACCTTCCGGTTTCATTGGCTTTGCTGACCTTTAACAGTTACCCCCTTTGGGCAGCGCTTTGGGCCCATCTTTTTTACAAAAACAAACCTGAAAAGATGGTGTTGCAATTGATGCCCGTGATGCTCATTGGCTTGGCCTTGGCGCTGGATATCGCGGGGACAGCATCTGGGCTTGGCGTCAAAGCGCAGTGGCAAATGATTGGGCTTGGTGTCGCATGCGCCCTTCTCGCTGCTGCTTGTTTTGGATTGGCCTTGGTCCTCATCCAGTTTGAGACCAAGGGACTTGATGGCCGAGTGAGAACCGCTTCCACCATGTGGATCGTCACCTTCTTGTCATTGATTACCACCCAAAGCTTGGGGGACTTTCACTGGCCCGATGTGTGGGATGGCTGGATGGGTCTTTTAGGCCTGTGCGTCTTTTACTCAAGTGGTATCACCATCATGTTCACGGTTTTACCTCGACTTGGCGTGGTGGGCAACTCGGCCATTTTAAATTTAGAGCCCATCTTTGCCTTGGTCATGGCCTGGTTGATCTTGTCCCAATCCATCTCGAGTGTTCAAATGGTGGGGGCCTTGATTGTGGTCGGTGTGGTCATTCGCTTAGGCATGAGAAAAAGCTAAATGAAGGCCACTTGGACGTCTTTTAGAATTCAAGCTCTCATTCGGGGATGGGGATGGGTGATGTTGCTTTGCATCGGTCAAGCTTCGATGGCGCAAGACGCCAACAAATGCGCCACACTTGCAAACATCACCCAGGAAATAGCTGAGCTCAAACAAAGGGGCCTGTCACGCAATGAGATCAAACAAAATTTGAGCGAGATCATGAAGCTCAAGAACTATTCTAAAGATACCCTCAACGAGTGGATGCAGAACTTAGATTGGCTGTATCAAAGAGAACATGTTCGCTTGAGCCCAACACAAGCACAAGCCAAACGCCTAGAAGAATGCAAGCGTGAACTTGGGATCATCGATTGGAAATGACTCAGAGCACTGAGCGGTTCAAGTCGAGTCGGCGCGTTTTCTCAACTCAAACTTTTGAATTTTTCCAGTTGAGGTCTTAGGAATGGCTTCGAAACGGAAATCTCTGGGTATTTTGTAGCTGGCCAACAAGGATTTACAGTGCTCCAACAACTCTTGCGCACTGAGCTCTGAGCCAAGCTTCAATTCCACGAAAGCAACAGGTGTTTCTCCCCACTTTTCATCTTGCTTGGCAACGACAGCACAAGCCATGACCGCAGGATGCCGGTACAAAGCATCCTCAACCTCAAGTGAGCTGATGTTCTCGCCGCCTGAGATGATGATGTCTTTGCTCCGGTCCTTGATCTTCATGTACCTGTCACTCTCCATGATGGCCAAGTCACCGGTGTGAAACCACCCGCCCTCAAAGGCCTTTTGAGTGGCCTGTGGGTTCTTCAAATAACCTTTCATCACTATATTACCTCTGAACATGATCTCCCCCATCGTCTCGCCATCTGCAGGCAAGTCGAGCATGGTCGCGGAGTCCTTTAAGGTCATGCCCTCTTGCAAAACATACCTCACCCCTTGGCGGGCGTTAAGCCTCGTTTGTTCAGACAAGGACTGTGTTGCCCAAGATGCTCTTTTGGCTGCGACGCCAGCTGGGCCATAGACCTCTGTGAGTCCATAAACGTGGGTGATATCAAAACCGATCTTGGCCATGCCTTCAATCATGGCGGCTGGGGGGGCTGCGCCTGCAACCATCGCCTTGACCGAATGTTGGATGCCCTGTCTCATCGATTCAGGTGCTGCCAAAATTAAATTATGCACAATGGGGGCCGCACAGTAATGGTCTACCTTGTGCTTGGCAATGGCACTCAAAATACTTGCAGCATCAACTCTGCGCAAACAGATGTGTGTGCCTCCAAGCATGGCCACGGTCCAAGGAAAACACCACCCATTGCAATGAAACATCGGTAGGGTCCACAAATAAACTGGAAAATGTGGCATGGTCCAAGTGCTTGAATGACAAACAGCGTTCAAATACGCCCCCCGATGGTGGGTCACAACTCCCTTGGGATCGCCCGTGGTGCCAGAGGTGTAACTCACAGCGATGGCATCCCACTCATCGTCTGGACCTTCAAGCACCTCTAGGGGTTCGTGAGCAGCGATCAATGCTTCGTACTCCCAGGCTCCTAGTCTCTCCCCGTGCCCTTGAAACTCTGAATCACACACATCGATCACCATCACTTCTCGGTGAAATTGACGCTTTAAAATCTCCAAAGCTGGTTGGATGGTGGCAGAGAACTCAAGGTCCGTGATCAAAACCGAAGCTTCGCAATGGTTCAATTGCCATGCAATCAATTGCGCATCAAGTCGAGTGTTGAGGGTGTTGAGCACCGCATTGATTGCAGGCACTGCGTAATGAACTTCAATCATCTCAGGCGTGTTGGAGAGCATGGCGCTCACCGTCTGATTTTTACCCACACCAAGGTGCTTCAAAGCCGCACCCAACCTAGCTGAACGCTCTCTGCACTGAGCCCAGTTGTATCGCCGTTGACCGTGAACAACAGCGGGCAAGTCTCCAAAAATCTCAGCACTTCGTTGAACAAAACTCACCGGTGACAAGGGCACATGATTGGCTTTGTTTTTTTCAAGGTCAGATTCAAAAATAGACATGTGCAGCAAGCTCCTAGAAAGATGAAACCGACCGTCAAAGTGTGGTGCATGACCGACACCACGGCCTCATTCGGTATGGATTTTTAAAAGCATTCTCGCCAGAGATAAAACCTCTGTCATCGACCCCTGAGTCAAGCCCCCTTCAACTAAAGCGGGATGGGGTTCCATGGATAATCACTCTAAACCATTTTTAACTTTAAAACCATCATGGTTAATCGTTAAATTTCCCTTCAATGGACGACTCCATCAAGATTAAACTCAAGTCATGCAGATTAAAATACGTCTCAATTTACTCACGAGGACAACGACATGAAATGGGTCACAAGGGATTACGTGCATTTGGACAGAATGGCTTGCGTTTGGTTGATCAAACGCTTTGTTGACCAAGAGGCCACTTTTAGCTTCGTACCTTGGGGAAAAGAAGACACCAGAGCGCCCGAGGACATTGCATTTTCCATACCCCATACCGAACTCGGCCCTCATGATGAAACAGGGACCACTTTTCAGAAAATTCTAAGGAAATATCAACTCGTTGATAGCGCACTTGACGAATTGGCGAGCGTGATTCAAAAAGGTGTCGATCATGTCTTACACGGTTATCACCCTGGCCAGGAAGACACCCATGGTCAAGTTGCGGTGGGGTTGCTAGCGATTTCTGAAGGATTGATGCTCAGCAACATGACAGATGAAGAGATTGTGAAAGCCAACACACCAATTTATAACGCTTTGTATGACAACTTCAAAGTCCATGGCATCGTCAAAAGAAGCGGCCAATCGATTCCGAAAAGCAATGGCCTAGGACCTACACTTGCCACGCAATTTTTAAGAACGGTTCTTAAAAACAGCGTTTGAAGTCACGACATCCTTTTAGCTAAAAACCATACCCCCATCGACATGGATGCTTTGCCCTGTGATGCCAGAGGACTCTGCGCTTGCCAAGTACACCGCCATGCTTGATATTTCTTGAGGTTTCATGACGCGGCCCAAAGGAATTCGGGCCAAGGCTGCGAGATAAAATTCATCTTCGCTCACGCCAGCACTGTGGGAAGCCATTGACTTCAATTCTTCTAGCATCGCGGTTTGAACAAAGCCTGGACAAATCGCATTGACTGTGATGGCATGTGTGGCAAACTCCAAGGCCAAACACCTGGTCAAACCAACCAAGGCGTGTTTGCTTGTGTTGTAAGCGCTTTGGTTCTTGGATCCCCACTTGCCCGCTGTAGAGGCCATGTTGATGATTCGAGCTGAAGAGCTTTTTTGCAAAAACTCAAAGCAGGCTTGGACCATGTGCACGGCCCCATAGACGTTGACGTCCATCAGTTGCTTGAAGTCATTGGTGCAATGATCCATGAAGGGTTTGGACCGATAAATACCTGCGTTGTTCACCAAGATATCGATGCCCCCAAAATGAGCAAAGCAAGCGCGGGCAGCTTGGTCACAGGCACTTTGATCGGTGACATCCAAGGGCAAAACCAAGACCTTGCCTTGAGGCAACTTCAACTCTAAAACCATCTCCTTCAAAGCCTCTTCTCGCCTAGAAATCAGGCACAACTTAGCCCCTTCGTTGGCGAAATGAATGGCCATGTTTTGACCAATTCCTTGACTCGCTCCGGTGATGATGGCGACTTTATTTTGCAATCTCATAGACATAGGTTTCTCCCAATTTGGAATGCACGGGTTCAAATGTAGAATCTTTTGCAAGCCTCATTTGATGGCTTGCAATTGGCTTGTACAAGCCGAACTAGTTTAAATAGAGAATGACCACCTTGGAGCACACATGACAAGAAAATTTGTGGACTTATCTATCTTTTTAGAAAACGACGTCATCAGCGACCCACCGGCCTTTGCACCCAAAATCGATTACTTCACCCACGAAAACACCTATTCGCAAATTGAGCCTTTCTTTCCTGGGCTTAAGAAGGAAGACCTGCCAGACGGCGAAGGTTGGGCGGTCGAACGCGTGCAACTATCAACCCACAATGGGACCCATTTGGATGCGCCCTATCATTTTCACTCCACCATGGATCAATCCTTGGGCGAGAAGAAGCCCTCAATAGCCATCGACCAAGTACCCCTGGAGTGGTGCTTCCAACCTGGTGTGAAACTGGATTTTCGATCTCTACCTGATGGCTATGTTGTCAGCGCAAAAGACGTTGAAACTGAACTTGAACGCATTCATCACACCCTCGCCCCGCTAGAAATTGTGGTGATCAACACCCGCGCAGGATCTCGATATGGATTCAATGACTATGTCTCAAGTGGATGCGGCATGGGCTATGAAGCGACCATGTACCTTTTGGAGCGAGGCATCAGACTGACTGGCACTGACGCTTGGAGTTGGGACGCACCATTTGTGCATACTGCAAAAAAATACCGTGACACTCAAAATGCTGGATTGATTTGGGAGGGCCACAAAGCAGGCAGAGACATTGGTTACTGCCATATCGAAAAGCTTCACAATTTAGAAGCCTTACCTGCCGAGGGCTTTTTCATCAGTTGCTTTCCACACAAAATACGTGGTGCTTCTGCGGGTTGGACACGCGCGGTCGCTATTTTTGATGAAAACTTGCGCTAGGAAGAACAACCATAGCTGATGTTTTAGCCCATGGCTTTAAGACCCTCTCTATATGCGGTCCTCTTGGCAATCTCTATTTTGGCAATGGCATTGCGGTGCACCTCATCAGGACCATCGACCAAACGCACGGTGCGTTGATGGGCATAAGCCTCAGCCAACCAAAAGTCGCCACTGACACCTCCACCCCCATGGGCTTGAATGGCCCAATCGACCACCTTGCATGAAACATTGGGTGCCATGACTTTGATCATGGAGATCTCCAGTCTTGCGGCCTTGTTGCCAACCGTGTCCATTTTATGGGCCGCTTGCAAGGTGAGCAAGCGAGCTTGATCGATCATGCACCGAGACTCTGCAATCCGTTCGTGCCAAATGGATTGATTTGACAAGGGGCCACCAAAAGCACTCCTGGACTGCAAGCGATCGATCATGCTCTCCAATGCACGCTCTGCTGCACCAATCGATCGCATGCAATGGTGAATTCGACCCGGGCCTAAACGCCCTTGCGCAATTTCAAAGCCCCGGCCTTCGCCCAAAAGTATGTTTTCAAGCGGTACACGCACATTCTCTAAATTGATCTCCATGTGCCCATGCGGCGCATCGTCATAACCAAAGACCGTTAAAGGCCGAAGGATGCTCACGCCTGGCGTGTCTCTGGGTACCAAAATCATCGATTGTTGCGTATGTCGAGATGCACTCGGGTCGGTTTTACCCATGACGATGAAGATTTTACAGTTGGGGTTGCCCGCACCTGAGCTGAACCACTTGCGCCCATTGATGACGTAGTGATTGTTCTCTTTCACGATGCTGCATTGGATGTTGGTTGCATCGGATGATGCAACAGCAGGTTCGGTCATTAAAAAAGCAGATCTGATAACACCTTCTAGCAAAGGCTCAAGCCATTGAGTCTTTTGCTCTTGTGTCGCGTATTTGGCAAACGTCTCCATATTGCCAGTGTCGGGAGCCGAGCAGTTGAAGACTTCGCCAGACCACATGACCCTGCCCATGACTTCACAAAGCGGCGCGTAATCCAAGTTACTGATGCCACCATGTCCCTTGTACATATGGGGCAAAAACATATTCCACAAACCCTTGGACTTGGCTTGTTTTTTAAGCTCTTCAATCAAAGGCACAGGCACCCAAGCGTTGCCTTTGTCTCTAGCTGCTTGAATCTCTTGATGGTACCTGCCTTCATTAGGATAAATATACTGATCAAAAAATGCATTCAATCGATCCAACAAATCCCGTGTCTTCTCAGAGTATTCAAATGACATCAAATCACCTCATGTAAAAAAATACAACTCCATGGCGTGCAAGATCAAAAGTAGTCAGACACCATTTCATGGATTTTAGCCTCTGCAGCGCTTATTTGGTTCCATAGATTCGGTCTCCAGCATCCCCAAGTCCAGGCAAAATGTAACCATGATCGTTCAATTGCCTGTCTATGGCTGCTGTATAGAGCGCCACATCAGGGTGCGCCTTTTGAAAAGCCAAAACACCCTCGGGACAAGTCAAGAGGCACAGAAATTTGATGGAGCGGGGATTCAATGACTTGACACGCTCGATGGCGGCAATGGCAGAGTTACCCGTTGCAAGCATGGGGTCAACAATGATCACGTCTCGCTCATGCATATGAGAAGGCATCTTGAAGTAATATTCAACAGCTCTTAGCGTGACGGGATCTCGGTACAAACCGATATGTCCAACCCTAGCGCCAGGCACAACGGACAATGCGCCATCCAAAATACCATTACCCGCTCGCAAGATGCTGACAAAGACGAGCTTTTTTCCATCAATGACTGGCGCCATCATGAGCTCAAGAGGGGTCTCAATCGAGACCAACTGTGTCGGCATGTCCCGAGTCAACTCATAGACCATGAGGGAGGACAACTCATTGACGAGTTGTCTAAACAAGATAGAACTGGTGTCTTTGCGTCTGATCAAAGACAGTTTGTGCTGAATCAAGGGATGCTCTAATAAAAAGAGGTTATGTTGAAGTTGCATCGGAATGAATTTAAAAATGAATAAGTCTTTAATGGCAAGAGTTCAAGCGTTTCTTGAAAATATTATCACCTCTTCCTCTCAGTTAAGGGTCAATCTTGATTTTCTAAAAAAACTTTTTGCACAATTGCTATCATAAAAAATACTAGCGTTAAAAGCAAGGTGCCCATGATCACTTTAAAACCTAGGTGCTTGTAGCGATCGCCTTTACCTTGGAAAAAAAGCACAAAACAAAAAAGACCCAAGCCTAGGCCGACAAGGAAAAAAATCCGAACAATTAAAATCATGTGTTGGGCATCGAAAGCTGAGTCAGCAGGACTTCAAATTGTGCCTGACTGAATTGCGAATTATCAAATCGAAACAATTGAGCGTGAAGCGGAGGATCAATCCTTCTTTTTGCGTATTCCTGCCAATGTTCTATTTTCCATTGATCCCTAGGATCGTTTCTTTTTTCAATCCGCCTCTTGGCCTCATCGACCTCCAAATCGACCCAAACCACCTGGATCTGTGTTTGACTAGGCAAACCAAGAGAAGCAATATCAAACAAGCGCAAGGATTGAATTTCTTTGGAAAACGGTCCAACCAGGATCACGTCCGCATCTAGTGCTAAATTTTCTCTGGCAATATCTATCAAACCTGAATATTCCCAATCCCTGAAATGATCTAAATAATAGGGGCTGTCGCGATCTTGCTCATTGCCTGTCAGCAAGCCCAAAAGGTGCGAACTGAAGGTTCCATACACGGTATCTTTGTCTAAAAAAATGAAGGGATGCTGACATTTCTTGATCAGCTCGGGCATGGCGAGTTTGGCAAGCGTGGTTTTTCCTGTACCTGAATGGCCCGCAAAAATGATTAATTTACCCATGACTTTTTCAACTGGTACATAGGCTTCTATATTAAACTGAATTCATCAATAATTTTATTGGCCTCAGACATGAATCCGATTTGGCTCAAGGAAAACAACAACAAAACGGAGCAATGGCTAGAACTCGCCCTTCATTGCCAAGCGGGCGCAAAGAAAACGGAAATTCAAGGGCAACACGCTGAACGATTGAAAGTGCGGATTTCTTCACCCCCCATAGAGGGCAAAGCCAACGAAGAATTGATCAAATGGTTTGCCAAAACGCTTGGGCTCAATAAGTCTTGTTTTGAGCTGCTGAGCGGAGAGAAAAGTCATTTCAAAAGACTGAAGGTCCAATCAATCAGTTCCCAAGAAATGCTTGCACTTTTAAAGACCCTTTAAAGCCGTGGCTATGGGTGTTAATACCGATGAGATCGAGCAGTTTCACTGTAAATTTTCACTGTGATTTCACCCATAATAGGATCATAAATATTTGAGCCGAAAGACCAAGCCATGAATCCCTCTAACACGTACATCCGTAGTGTGATATTTAAACTTTTGATGACTTTCATGGGCTTATCAAGCTTGTCTCTTTGTCTTGCGCAAAGCACCAAGCCCAAATTGAATTATGACCCCAACGCTCAAGTAGCCATCGATATCACCGAAGTCGACTACCTCAAAACCGAAACCGGTCGATCCCTCAAAGCCAGAATCTACCAACCCAAGGGTTCTGGTCCTTTTCCTACTTTGATTGACTTTCACGGTGGCGCATGGAACAACAAAGATCGTTTTGCCGAGGAGCCGATGGACAGCGCGATTGCCAAAAGCGGGGTATTGGTCATTGCGGTTGATTTGACTCTGGCTGGAGACCGGCCCTACCCAGCGAATGTTCAAGATGCCCATTATGCGATCAGATGGGTCAAACACAATGCCAAACAATGGCGAGGTGACGTCACCACGCTGGGCGTTTACGGAAGCTCTAGCGGAGGACATGTCGCTGAACTGCTAAGCCTTAAACCCAATGAAGCTCTTTACGCGAAAATTCCTTTTGCTCCTAATCCACAACTGGACGCCTCTTTCTCCTACCTAGCAACTCGCTCTCCCATTAGCAATCCTCCAGCCAGGTACGAAAACGCCCTGAAGCATCAACGCGAAAACATGATCAAAAACAACTTGAATTATTTCAAGCCCTGGGACAGTATTTTTGAATCTAGCCCGCAAGCCATATTGGATAAAAAATTGGCACCAAAAAAACTGATTCCTTTGTTGATCATGCAAGGAGAATTGGATGACAATGTTCTGCCTGAGAGCCAAAGAATTTTTGCCCAAAGCTATCAAGCGGCGGGGGGTGAATGTACATACTTGATTTTCGAGAAAAGCGAGCATGAGTGGGTCGCAAAAGAAAGCGCCCAAACTGATCTTGCACGTCAAACAGTGAAGAATTTCATTGCAAAACAATTGCTCTGAACATAGCGCGATAGCGCTCACTTCGATCGATGGACTTGCTCTCAAAAACTTCTGTTCAAAGTCAACTCTTTTGACATCCCCGTCGACTTTCTCGACGCCCTTAACAACAAATCTCGATGAGCACCGATGACGGACTTGAGCATCTGCTGGGGACTCAGAATACATGGGTGTTACACTGAAGTGCAAGTTCTGTTCAAGTTACTAACCTTAAGTCTTTCATGCAGCCATCGTCCTTTCTAAATAAAAATCTTCTCTTGCTCATTGCCTGTCAAGGCTTGTTTCTCACCAACAATGTCACCTTCATTGCGATCAATGGGTTGGTGGGCCTTGGCCTGACCCCCATTGCCTGGATGGCCACGCTGCCGGTGATGGGTTATGTGGTTGGAAGTGCACTTTCAACCTCCCTGGTCTCCAAAGCTCAAACGCGTTTTGGCCGTAGGCGCTCATTTCAGCTGGGGCTTGTTGTAGCAATTTTTTCCTCTTTGATTTGTGCGTACGCGGCTTGGAGCAAAAATTTCTGGCTTTTGACCACGGGCACCTTGATTGCTGGTTTTTACAGTGCAAATGCTCAACTTTATCGCTTTGCAGCAACAGAATTGACAACTGAGGAACACAAAGAAAAAGCCATTTCTTGGGTCTTGGCTGGCGGGATTTTGGGTGCCATCGTTGGACCTAACTTGGCATCTTGGACAAAGAATGTGCTTCCCGTGCCATTTGTGGGCGCTTATATCACTTTAACGTTGGTCGGTTTAATTGGCGTGATCTTGATGCAATTCATACGCTTTCCCGTTGAAGTGAGCAATCCTGCAGGTGCTCAAACTCAAAGACCCATCCAAGACATCATTTCACAGCCCATTTTCATCGTATCAGCCATTTGTGCATCCCTAGGCTACGGCATCATGAACTTGCTCATGGCAGCAACACCTCTTGCCATGGAGGTATGTGGTCACCCCTTTTCGAGCACAGCATTGGTCTTGGAGTTTCACGTGATCAGCATGTTTGCACCAGGATTTTTTACAGGCTCGTTGATCAAAAGGTTTGGAAAAGTAAACATCATGGTGACAGGTCTTCTTTTGAATTTTCTGTGCGTGGCCATTGCACTCAACGGAGAAGATTTGAGTCACTTTCTAGGCGCTTTGGTATGTTTGGGGGTGGGATGGAACTTCCTCTTTACAGGTGCTACCACCATGGCAATGTCAACTTACAGGCCTGAAGAAAAGAACAAGGCTCAAGCGGCCATCAATTTCTTTGTGTTTTCGACCATGGCACTCACCTCTTTTGGCTCTGGTGCATTGGTGACGACTCAAGGCTGGACCCTTTTGAACGCTTGGTCTTTGATCTTACTGATCATCATTGGATTGTCATTGGGATTTTTGATCTTTCGTCTTAAATACAAAGATTAAAAGTATCTTAAGAAAAAATGAACGCGTTGACTTGCGCTTACCAGGTTGAGTCTTGATACAGGAGCGCAATTCACCATGAAAATGGTTTGCTGACAATCCGCCCTCTTCAGACTCTCTGGATTAAAGAAATTGTTAAAAACTAGCCAATCAATTGAGGCAACCAAGTTGCAATGCTTGGCATAAAAAAGACTGCCACCAACAACAACATGCTCATCGCCACGTAGGGCACCACGGCCATAAAAATATGGCCCATGGTGACGCTGGCAGGTGCAACACCACGCATGGTCATGAGCAACAGACCATGAGGTGGCAGCAAGAGTCCAAGCTGCATACAAATTAAAAACATCACCCCAAACCAAATTGGATCAATGCCAAGCGACTGAACCAGTGGCATAAAAATAGGTAAGGTGATCATCATCATGCTGACTTGATCAACAAAAATACCCAGAAAAATCAAAATCAGCATCATCCCAACAACGATGAAATTGGTTGATAAGCCTTGACCTGTGATGAACTGAACCATGCCCGTGCTCGCGCCGGAAAAGGACAATATTTGGGCAAATGTCGTCGCGCCTAAAATGATGAACAAAATCATTCCAGAAATACCGGCCGTCCCTTTCAAACTTTTAACCATTGCATCCAAGCTCAAGACCCTGTACATGAGAGCCAGCAGCATGGTGGCAAACGCTCCTACTGCAGCACATTCCGTAGGGGTGGCCCAACCCATGGCCAAAGCACCCACCACAATTCCAAAAATTGATAAAGTGGGTAAAACATAACCAAAAAAGAGGCTCCAACGCTGCCAGCCATGGTAACGGACCTCGTCTTTGTCCTCTGGAGCCAATTCGGGAGAGATACTGACTCGCGCAATGATCCACAAAACAAAAGCGATCGATAGGACCATACCTGGCATCACGCCGCCAATCAACAATTTAGAAATAGAGATGCCTGAGAGCGAACCCAACAAGACCGTCAGCGCTGAGGGAGGTATCAACATATCCACTGCACCAATGGCCATGATAGGGCCTGCAGCAATGGTTGGGTGGTATCCACGCGCTAGCATCACGGGAAGCATCAATGAACCAAGCATCGCAGTGGTGGCGATGGTTGAACCTGAAATGGCTGAAAAAACAGTCCCAGCGACCACGGCAACCACAGAAAGTCGACCGGGTACTTTGACAATCAGACGCTCAATACCTTCGATGACCTTAAGCGCAAGGCCTGTGTGAAAGAGAATTTCGCCCATCAAAACGAATAAGGGAATGGGCGTGAGTGAAAAGGCTGCGACGGAACTCACGCTACTTCTTGCAAGCTGGATCAATCCGGGTTCACCACCCATGTACAACCAAGCACCCAAGATATTGATCGAGATGAATGTAAGAGCAACGGGCATACCGATGAACAACAAGACGGTCGACCCACCCAACATCAGCCATGCGGCGATTTGCCAATTATTCATAAGTCAAGCATTGGATTCAAAAAACAATAGCAATTCATCACGAAGCACTGACCGCGTCATGTCTTGGCCCTCTTGGCCCTTGGTAGAGACGTCTCATGCGAAAAATCATCTCCATGCTTAAAAGCATAAATACAAACGACAAAGGCGCCAAGCTCCACCATTCCGGTGTGACAAGTGTCTTGATGCTCAAGGCGCCGGATTGATAACTGCTCAAGCTGGCCTTAAAAGAAAAGACCATGATCGTGAAACAGCATAAAAAGCCAATGAGATCTCCTAACCACTCTAAATACCAAGCGAGTTTGGCTGGAATGACTTGCAAAACTATGTCCACTCGAATGTGCTGCCCTTGCCTGAGCAACCATGGAGCAACACACATGGTGATCAAGTACAGCGTCAGTTCAGACACCTCATTGCTCCATGCAAGCCCTTTGGGTAAGAAGGAAATGGCCAGGTCACGCAAGAGCACGTCCCCCACAATGATGAGCATCATTGCAAAAAGAAGTGCACAACCAAAAGCCGCCAAGGCTTCAATGAACCGCCCAAACAGGAGGGACAATCGATCCATCAGAAAGGCTTATTTGCTAAAAAGGGGTTTGAACTTGGCAGCTATTTCAGGACTTTGCTTTTGCGCCGACGCCCAGCCAACTGCATAGGCCTTGTCCTTGAATGTCTTGGACGTAGCCGCATCAAAAGAGATCGTTTGTATGCCTACCTTCGCCTGCCTTGCAATCTCCTCAGTGGTGAACCTGGCCCAAAATGTGTTTTCAGCCTCCAAGGACAGCAACTGCTTTTGGAGATACGCCTTTTGAACATCGCTTAGCTTTTTAAACGCTGGTAAGTTCATCAAGAGGGAAACCTCTGCATCATAAAAACCCGGATCTAACCTGTACTTGGTTTTTTCTTGCCAATTCAGATCAAAAATACCACCAATGGGCCAACCATAGCCGTCTACGACACCACGCTCCAACGCGCTATAAACCTCACCAGGAGGGGTGGTGATCACATTGGCATTAAGCTCAAGAAAGAAATCTCTGTAAACGGGCGTTATCCGAATTTTTAAACCACTCAAATCGGGCTTATCAATTTTCTTGTTCAGATAAATGTGAAAAGGCTGGTTTTCAACCATTCGTGCTAAGTATTGCATATTGGCTTTTTCATTCCAAACAGCGTTGATCGCCTCAAATGCACCGTTTTTTCTCTGTTCCGAAACAGAGATTTGGGTCAATTTTAAAAAGTCAGCCTCAGGCATGACGTTGGTATAAAAGGCTCCTGTGCTCAAAGCCATATCCACCACACCTGTTTTGACGGCGTTACCCACCTCAAAGGTCGGAATAGCTTTGGGGCCTCCTAAAAAGTTGATTTGTAAAACACCCTTGCCCTCAGCATTGAATTTAGTCATCCACGTTTGCAATCGTTGAACGTAAATGCCATTTTCTGCAAAAGCACTCACCAACTTCAAAGTGGTTTCTTGAGCCAAAACCAAGTGAGTTGACATTGACAGCACAAGTACAGAAACTGTCTTCAAAAAAAACTTTGTCTTCATTTGCATTCTCTCCCACTTAAGTGAATGAACTCACTTCAATGAACATTTGATAAAGGAGTTTTTATTATGTTTATCTTTCTATGTCTTTATATTGGCTTATACCCTAAGGTGATTACCCACCCCCAAGATGATGCGTTTTGAATGAATACAAGCATGGTATTTTGATGATTCAAAGTGCTCTTAATTGAAAGAGCGGACGTTCCCTTCAATGCGTTTGATGCGTTTATTTTTGTTAAGACAAGCCATTACAACAGATTATTAATACTAATATACTCACTTTAGCTGCTTTAAATTTAGTTGACAGCTAAATAATTTTGAATTAAATTAAATCTAATTTGATTAATTTAAAGGGGTCTCATGAAAATCGTATGCATTGGTGGAGGACCAGCGGGTCTGTACTTCTCGTTGTTGATGAAAATGCAAAACACCAATCACGATATCACCGTCATTGAGAGAAACAAGCCCTTTGACACATTTGGTTGGGGCGTTGTTTTTTCAGACCAAACACTTGGCAATCTTGAGAAAGCAGATAAGAAAAGTGCGCAAGAAATTCTTGCCTCTTTTAACCATTGGGATGACATCGAAGTGCGGGCCCATGGTGAGGTCAGTCGATCTAGCGGGCACGGTTTTTGTGGCATTGGTCGAAAAAGACTGCTCAACATCTTACAAAACCGTTGCCTAGAAGAAGGTGTGTCCCTCCTGTTTGACCAGGATGTAACGGACGACGAATCCTTTGAAGACGCAGACTTGATCATTGCTTGCGATGGCCTCAATAGTCGCATCAGAACAAAATACGCGCAAACTTACAAACCCAACATCGATGTTCGAAAATGTAGGTTTGTATGGTTAGGAACCGCCAAGCTGTTTGAAGCATTCACATTTGCATTTGAAAAAACACATCATGGTTGGTACCAAGCGCATTGCTATCAATTTGACAGCGAACTCTCGACTTTCATTGTCGAGACCACCGAGGAGACTTGGCTCCAAGAGGGCTTAGATAGGTTCAGCAAAGAGGAATCCATCGCTTTTTGTGAAAAACTGTTCGCCCAACATTTAGACGGTCACGCCTTGCTGTCCAACGCAGAACACTTAAGGGGTTCGAGCCAGTGGATCAAATTCCCCAGAGTCATCTGCGAAAATTGGGTACATCACAATGGCCATGCGCCCGTCGTGTTGATGGGAGATGCAGCGCACACAGCCCACTTCTCCATTGGCTCGGGGACCAAGCTTGCACTAGAGGACTCCATTGAATTGGCCAAATGCATTGCCAACAACCAAGGCAATCTGACTGCAGCTTTAGAGATTTACCAGGCTCTTAGAAGTGTTGAAGTTTTAAAAATACAAAATGCGGCTAGAAATTCAACCGAGTGGTTTGAAAACATTGAACGCTACATGCATTTGCCAGTGCATCAATTTGCCTACTCCTTGCTGACACGCAGTCAGCGTATCAGCCATGAAAATCTAAGACTACGAGATCAAAAGTACGTTGAAGACTTTGAAACTTGGTTCGCGTCTAGAGCGGGCACACAAGGAGCAAAATCTAAAATGCCTCCACCTCCGATGTTCACACCTTTTAAGTTACGTGAACTGACCCTGAAAAATCGTGTTGTCGTCTCACCCATGGCTCAATATTCATGCGTGAATGGTATGCCAGAGGACTACCACTTGGTTCACCTAGGCGCACGAGCGATGGGAGGGGCTGCCTTGGTGATGACAGAGATGACTTGTGTTTCTCCCCAAGCTCGAATTACCCCTGGCTGCCCAGGTATTTGGAACCAAGATCAAGCCAAGGCTTGGCAAAGAATTGTCGAATTTGTTCATCTCAACACAGATGCAAAAATTGGTATTCAACTTGGACACTCAGGTGCTAAAGGCTCAACCAAGCTTGCATGGGATGGCATTGACCAACCTCTTGATGACGACAATTGGCCCTTGTACTCAGCGTCTAAGCAACAGTACGTTCCCCACCAAAGTCACTGGTCCCACGAGATCAACTTGAAGCAGATGGATCAAGTCAAGCAAGAATTTGTCAGTTCAACTCTGCTAGCCATAGAGGCGGGCTTTGATTGGTTGGAGTTGCACTGCGCTCACGGCTATTTACTGTCCTCTTTTATTTCACCACTCACCAACCAAAGAACGGATGAATATGGAGGGGAATTAAAGGCCCGACTCAAATATCCATTAGAAGTTTTTAAAGCCATTCGGGATGTCTGGCCATCAAAATTACCCATTTCCGTCAGAATTTCTACCCATGACTGGGTCGAGGGTGGCATAACGCCTGATGATGCCGTCATGATTGCAAAGTATTTCAAAATCGCAGGTGCGGACATCATTGACTGCTCATCTGGACAAGTGAGCAAAGAAGAGAAACCCGTCTACGGGCGCATGTTTCAAACGCCTATGTCTGACAGAGTCAGACAAGAGGCACAAATTCCAACCATTGCAGTAGGCGCTATTTCAGATGCAGACCAGGTCAACAGCATCATTGCTTCAGGTCGAGCTGATTTATGTGCAGTTGCAAGACCTCACCTGGCCAATCCGCATTGGACACTCAACGAAGCAGCAAAAATTGGATTCTTTGATCTTGATTGGCCAAAACCCTACCTATCAGGAAAAGTTCAACTAGAAAGAAATCTAGAGCGAGAAAAAATGCTCAGTACTCAAAGTAACTCCTCAAGCTCACTCAAAGCGAAATTGGACACAGAGATATAAGCATGATCACATTTTCTAAATTAAAACCTTCTCATGCGCTCATTACCGGAGCGGGAAAGGGCATTGGTCGAGCCATTGCTATTGAAATAAGCCAACATGTTTCAAAACTAACCTTGATAGGACGCAATTCAAACAATTTACGAGAAGTCCAATCTCTTCTTCAAAAAAATTGTGAAGTTCAATTTTTTGAATGCGACGTCACCAAGGAACTATCCGTTCAAGGGACTTTTACAAAAGCAGCAGCTTTATTTGGACCAATTGCCGTGTTGGTCAACAATGCAGGACAAGCGCACAGCGCCTCTTTTCAAAAGACCACCCTGCTAGATCTTAAAGCCATGCTAGACGTGAATCTGAATGGCACATTCATTTGTACTCAAGCTGTCGTTGAAGACATGTTGAAATTGAACTATGCGCGAGTGATCAACATTGCAAGTACAGCTGGACAAAAGGGGTACCCTTATGTCAGTGCCTATACTGCAGCCAAACATGGTGTTCTTGGACTGACTAGGTCATTGGCTTTAGAGTTTGCTAAAAGTCAAATTACTTTCAATGCCATATGCCCTGGCTTTACCGACACCGACCTTGTCTCGGAAAGCTTGAAGACCATTGTAGAAAAAACTCATCTTAGCCCCAATCAAGCACTTACGGAGTTGATCAAAAACAACCCTCAACGCAGGTTGATCACACCTGAAGAAGTGGCACAGCAAGTTCTTTTACTTTGCCACGACCATTCTCAAAGTACCAATGGCCAAGCACTGTCAATCTCAGGTGGCGAAGTGATGTCCTAAAACATGAAAAATACGCTTATGAACAGCAAAGACACACGATTGAAAATAGATCCCTTAGAGGTCAATGAACCGCCCACACACTTGAGTGTCAGAACATGGCTAAGACTTTATGCATGCAGCAATCTCATAGAACAACAAATTCAACAAAGACTAAGAAGCCAGTTTGGAATCACTTTGGCTAGATTTGACTTCTTGGCCCAATTGGTGAGAGCTCCAAATGGGATGAAAATGAATGCTCTTTCAAAAAAATTGATGGTCAGCGGAGGCAATATCACGGGTTTGACTGATCAATTGGTGAAAGAAGAACTGGTCCTAAGGCAAGATGACCCCAACGATAGACGATCGTATGTACTGATCTGCACTGAAAAAGGCAGGCGTGAATTCACTATCATGGCACAAGCCCACGAGTCTTGGATCGGTGAAATCATGAGCAATCTAGACTCATCAGAGCTCAAGCGTTTGTATTCATCCTTGGATCAACTCAGAAATATGCTCACTCCCGCAAATCACACTTGAACGACCCAAGCCCCTCAACGAACTTTGATCAAAACCATGCAAGACAGCTCGTACTTGAATCTTCCCTTCTTTGACTCCAACCATGAGTCTTTGTCAAAAAATTTACATGAGTGGGCTAAAACCCATCTCCATGATGTGGATCACACCGACGTAGACTCACAATGCAGGCAGCTCGTCAGTCAACTTGGACGAGATGGTTGGCTTAAATTTTGTATCTCTGGTCAAGGATATGGGGGTCAACATGAACAAATTGACAATCGATCGATTTGCCTGATCAGAGAAATTCTTGCAAAACACAGTGGTTTGGCAGACTTTGCATTTGCCATGCAAGGCCTTGGATCAGGCGCCATCTCGATCGCAGGCACCAGAGATCAAAAAGAACGTTACCTTCTTAAAGTTTCTAAGGGTGAGGCCATCGCTGCTTTTGCGCTGTCAGAACCGCATGCAGGATCTGACGTTGCAGCATTGAGCTGCGAGGCGAAACTCTCGGGGGAACACTACATACTCAATGGTGAAAAAACTTGGATTTCGAATGGCGGCATAGCTGATTTTTATGTGGTTTTTGCCAGAACTGGGGACGCACCCGGCTCTAGAGGTATTTCCGCATTCATTGTTGACGCCAACACCCATGGCTTTGAAATTGCAGAACGCATCAATGTGATTGCACCCCACCCTTTAGCCAAAATCAAATTCACCAACTGCTCGGTACCTGTCTCCAACAGAATTGGCGAGTCAGGGGAAGGGTTCAAAATAGCAATGAGAACACTCGATATTTTCCGAACTTCAGTTGCAAGTGCGGCATTGGGCTTTGCTAAGCGAGCTTTTCATGAAGCCCTTGAAAGAGCGCAGACCAGAAAAATGTTCAATGGACTGTTGGCCGATTTTCAGATCACTCAAGTCAAGTTGGCGGAAATGGCCACTCGCATTGAAAGCGCTGAGTTGCTGACCTACAAAGCTGCTTGGCTTAAAGACCAAGGAAAGAACGTCACCAAGGAAGCAGCAATGGCGAAAATGACGTCAACTGAAAATGCTCAATGGGTGATTGATGCTGCAGTGCAGATGTTTGGCGGCATGGGCGTTGTGAGTGGCGTCACTGTTGAAAATCTGTACAGAGAAATCCGGGCTCTTCGAATTTACGAAGGTGCCACAGAAGTTCAAATGTTGATCATCGCTAAATCTGTCCTCGAACACCACAGACAAATTTCTTGATTTTCCCAATCCTTGAAACATCAACAAAGAAGAGTTTGATCGCATGAAAACAGCTCATTTAGATACTTTTGTCCACGATAACTTGCCGCCCATCGAACTGCAACCGGACTTTATTTTTGAGCTACCTGAGCTTGAATTTCCAGACAAGATGAATTGTGCGGTTGAAATCTTAGACATGGCCATCAGCAAGGGGTATGGAGACCGCATCTGTATCCAATGTGATCGATTAACTTGGACATACCAAGATCTTCTTGACAGAGCTAACCAAATGGCCAATGTCTTGAAAAAAGAGTTGCATTTAAAGCCAGGCAATCGAGTTTTATTGCGCTCAGCCAATACACCTGAAATGGTGGCATCTTGGTTTGCCGTCGTCAAAGCAGGTGGTATCGCTGTTGCAACAATGCCTTTGTTACGATCCCTAGAATTGATACAAATCATTGATAAAGCGCAAATCAGTCATGCGATTTGCGAACACGCTTTAAGAGAGGAATTGCTGAAGGCACAAGAAGGATGTCACTCAAAAAGCCTAAAACAAGTGAGCTTTCTTCGCTCAGCAGAATCACAACTCGATGGCGTCAACTCTTTGGACATGACCGCTTTGTCGCATTCGACAAAATTTGAGAATTTTTCTTCCCTGTCCACCGATTGCTGTATTTTGGCTTTTACTTCAGGCACAACTGGGGTTCCCAAAGCCACGATTCACACTCACCGCGATGTGATGTCTATTTGTACTTGTTGGCCACAATTTGTTCTAAAACCTGAACAGTCAGACGTTTTTATTGGAAGTCCACCTATTGCATTCACCTTTGGACTTGGAGGTTTGATTCTTTTCCCCATGACATTTGGAGCTAGTGTGGCATTGCTGGAGAAAGCCTCTCCAAAAGATTTGCTCATCGGTATTCAAAAATTCAAGGCAACTGTTCTCTTTACAGCCCCGACGTCCTACAGACAATTGGCACTCGAAGGGCTGATCGACAAGCACAGCGGACTTAGAAAATGCGTCTCCGCTGGAGAAGCGCTGCCTGGGCCGACCAGAGCTCTTTGGAAGCAAGTCACGGGGATTGAAATCATTGATGGCATTGGAACTACTGAGATGCTTCATATTTTCATTTCTGCAAATGAGCTGGAAGCAATCCCTGGCGCAACGGGTAGAGTTGTGAAAGGCTACAAGGCATGTATTCTTGACGACAATGGCAATCAACTTCCAGCTGGCGAAATCGGTCATCTTGCCGTCAAAGGCCCCACCGGCTGCCGATATCTTAACGATGAGAGACAAGCCAAATACATTAAAAACGGATGGAACGTGACCGGGGATGCGTATTTGATGGATGAGAACGGCTACTTCCACTATCAGTCAAGAACGGATGACATGATCATCTCGTCGGGATACAATATTGCTGGTCCAGAGATAGAAACCTGTATATTGTCCCACCCAAGTGTGACGGAATGTGCTGTTGTTGGAGAACCTGATGATGCAAGAGGTGCTATCGTCAAGGCATTTGTTATTCTCAAAGCCAATATTTCAGCCAATGATTCAACGACAAAATCGATTCAAGACCATGTGAAAGCACAACTCGCACCCTACAAGTACCCGAGAAAAATTGAATATGTGGAAAGTCTTCCTAAAACGGAGACAGGTAAAATTCAAAGATTTAAATTAAGACAATGAAATTCGTCAACCCAAAACGCATTCGATTTCAACATTGCGACCCTGCTGGTATCGTTTTTTACCCTCAATACTACATTTTGTTGCACGAAACTCAAGAAGATTTTTTCTTGCACATTGGTTATTCCTTGAACCACATCATCGATGAAGGCAGTGGTGTTCCTATCGTCGACATGAAAACTCAATTTTGTGGGATGTGTCGACAAGGTGATGAGGTAGAAATTGAGTTGTCAATTTCTAAGTTGGGAGGATCAAGTGTTTGTATGGAATACGAAATTTTTGGCGCCAACAAACAAAAAAATATTCAAAGAGAACTTAAACTAAAAGCCACAGGTACCATTGTCTATGTTGACTTGGCAAGCAACAAACCCACCAAGTTACCCGAAAAATTTAGAACTGCGCTTGAACCCTATTTAGAGATAACGCTCGATGCATAAAAAACTCAATCCTCCTCATTGGGCCCAGCCGCGTGGGTACTCCAATGCCGTGCTGGCAAATGGCTCTCTTTTATTTCTAGGGGGGCAGATTGGATGGAATGAAAAAAACGAATTTGAAAGTGATGACTTCATTGATCAAGCCAAACAAACTCTTCAAAACATCATTGCACTTTTAAATGAAGCCAACGCCTCTGCAGAACACATGGTCAGAATGACTTGGTACATCACAAACCGTGATGAATACCAAGCCAGATTGAAAGAATTAGGCGTTGTTTATAGAGATATCATGGGTAAAAATTTCCCAGTGATGACTTGTGTGGAGGTTTCCGGCTTGGTTGAACCTCGCGCAAAAATTGAAATCGAAGTCACCGCTGTTGTTTGAATAATAAAAAGTCAATGACTAGGGTTTGAATTGAGCTGAACTCACCATTTAAGGTGTTTCATTTATAAAAAAACGGCCAAGGCCCAAACACCTAAATTACACAGAGCAATTGCAAAGCCAATGCGTTTTGCAAAAGGCGCACCACCAGACTTGATCGCTAGAGCTAGTTTGAACAAAGAATTGCTAGTAAAAGCCGTTAACACAGCCATCTTGGCATCATAAAGATCAAGCGCCTGGGATTTAAGCATATTGGCGATGCTTGCAATAATGGAGTGAGCATCTGCAAGACCTGAAAAGATAGCACTCAGAATTAACCCAGAAGAGCCATACTCCAAATTCAATCCCGTTGAGATAACGGTGACGCCCAAAAGCATTAAGCCTAATGCAAAGGTAGACCCATAGTTAAAGGGCAGGTTGACTTTTTGAGTCTTACCTGTTGAAGTGTTTTGATCAAAAGTGTAAATTAATAAAGCAGTTGCAAAAAGTAAAGCAACTCCAAAGCTTACAGGTAAGATCAAAACTAAAAACAAATTGTTCGCTAGCAGGTGCGTCAAAATCAGAATTTGAACCAGCGTCGCAACATTAGATAGCAAGGCACCGATGGATGCCAATTGAAGCAATTCATGATCAGCTTTACTGATCTCACCCATTTGATGGATGGTGGCCGTGCTTGAAGCAAATCCACCTAAAAAACCCGCAAAAATTACACCATATCGATCATCTACAAAGCGAATGAACAAAGAGGCAAAAAAAGAGATTGCAAGGGCAATAAAGATAAATTCAAAAATATCATGCGGATTGATTGCCAGATAAGGCCCGAATCCCTTATCAGGGAAAATCTGCCAACCCAAAGCGCAGATCAATAAAATCGCAACTTGCTGAATATATGGAGTGGTCTTCAAAAATTTGTAATTCAAATTTTTGTCAGAGCTGCCTGTAAAGCAATGCCTTTTTCATCTGCCAAAGCAGCCAAACGCAGCGCCTTGATATCGGTGTGCAATGTATCTACATTCTTTTGAACAAATTCATAAATCAATTCGAAATTTTTAACACCTCTTTCATGGGTCTCGCTGTAGCCTTTGACCAAAGTTTGACATTTGATCCACTCAAGGGTTTTTTCTGAATTTTGTGCGGCAAGCAATTTTATCAGGGCCATCCATTTTTCAATTCTCGCGTCTTCCGCTTTGAATCTTAATGTTGAGCGTCTCCAGCGCTTAGCGCTTGCCACCAGCGTTAAAACTAAAAATCCACCGATCGTTGATGTTTGTACGACTCTTCCTTTGGATGTCAACGCCTCTAATGCGTATCTTAAAATTTTTGACCCCAATATCATTCGCCCAAGAATTGAAGGAAGTGTCTCTGCAATCTCTTGAACTCGTGGATGCATGTACTCGTTGATCAGGACGAGTTGATCCACCGTTGCGTGGGTCTCTTGTCTGACACGGTCAAACCTGGAGGCTTGTATTTTTAAACTTGCGACCCGTGCGGTGTCTTCGTAGGACATCCAAAGCGCCAAGTGCCTGGCACTTTCTCTGATCAATTCACTTTCGTTGCTGGTAAATGTATTTTTCAAAGCAAGCATGCGATCAAGGAACAAATGTGCATAGTCAGGGTCTTGGTACTCAACCAAGCGCCGAGCACCATGCAATAAGATTTCTTGAACGTTCATTGGAAAAGCATTTTCCAGTCTTTCAATCAAACTTTTTATTTTGGGATGAAGACCACTTTGGCTGGGCAATTTGAACGAATCTATTTGATTCATCAATGGTTTTGATACCTCAGCATCAGATGGAGACTCACTTAAGAAGTAAGCTGTATCGAAGGCTTTTAGACTTTGCGCCACACCAACGCCACCTTGGCGTACAGTCTCCTCAAATTGAGATTTAGTGAATGGCAAAATTTTTGAGCTCGCAAGAGCGCCAAACAAAACAGCACTGATCACACTTTGATGGTCTTGGGCGACTTTTTCCATATCAAAACCGATAAAACGATTTGACACCTTCTTGATATTTTCAAGAAGTTGACCGGAGTCTATTCGACCGTCCCCCATATGGGACTTCTCACTAAAGGCATAGACGCGGTGAGTAGAAGCGATCAAAGTGGTTCTGTTTGAAGTGACCAATCCACGCACCACTGCTCGTCCCGCCTCCATCAGCTCTGAGGCCAAGACAATGTCTACATCGCCAGGCATGGGCATCAGGGACAAGACAGGGAGTTGAGAGTCACTATCGGATAACTTTTTTTCAAACAGCTCAACATAATAGATGGTCGCACCCGTTCTTTGCGCCACACCAGGTACTGAAGTGGTTTGGGCAACAAAACCATTGGCTTCCCCTAATTGAACGATCCAATCGGCCAAGACACCACCACCCTCTCCGCCCATGGCAAGTATGGCTATTTTATAAGGTTGAATACTCATGATGTTTAAAACCGATATTCCATTTGACGCTTGATCATTCTTTGTTGCAATTGATCAATGACCCAATGCCGTAAATGATTCAAAACACGATCCATCCAAGAGGGGTTAGAGATGACTTGCGCCTTATAAAATGATGGGCATAAAACTGCAGCATGCGAGGCTTCTCCACAAACCCCACAACCCACGCAACTGTCCAACACAGTTGCTACCGGTTCAAGTCTTAGAGGATCCGGATTTTCTTTGATGGACAATGAAGGGCAACCTGATAGTCTGATGCAAGAGTGGTCTCCCGTGCAGGTTTCTGGGTCGACACCAAATTTTTCTTTGACAACACGCTCTCCTCTTTTAATGGAGGCTCTTACAAGTGGTTTTTCTCTTCTTTGCTTGTTGAGCATGCATTCGGATTGTGCAATCAAAACCTTGGGGCCTTTTTCTTTGCTGCTCATCGCCTCCTTCATGAGTTTTTTCATGGTGGCAATATCGTAGGTTCTGTGGACTGTTTTAACCCACTGCACACCTACACCTTTTACAGCTTTTTCAATTTCATGGCCCGTGCTTCTGTTTTTATTCAAGGCTTTTGATGACAAGATATCTTGACCACCAGTTGCTGAGGTATAGCTGTTATCAACCACGACAGTCAAATTGTTGCTTTTATTGAAAACGGCGTTCGCGATACCTGAGGTGAGCCCGTTGTGCCAAAACCCTCCATCGCCCATGATGGATATGACTTTTTTGGATGCTGCCACATTCAACGCTGAAGAGCCTGCCGTACCTAAGCCATATCCCATGGTTGTATTGCCCAAATTGAAGGGGGGCAAAATAGAAAACAAGTGGCAACCAATATCTGCACTGATGTGGTGTTCACCGATCTCTTTTTCCATCAATTTCATGGCTGTGAAGATGGGTCGCTCAGGACATCCTGTGCAAAAGCCAGGTGGCCTTGGATGAACCAACTGCTCAATCGATTTGATCTCATCGGTCTTGTTCACTTGGTGATGATCGAAAGAAGAAAATTCAATTTCATATTTTTCAAGGAAAGTCTTCACACCCTTGAAGACCACCTGATTGGTGTACTCACCGCCCATGGGCAAAAAGTCTTTACCATGGAGAGCTGCTGATGCATTGGCCTGCCTCAAAATCATGCTTAAATTTTGCTCTATGAAATTGGGCTGCCCTTCCTCAACCATCAACACCGCCCTTTTACCGGCACAAAAACGAATCACCTCTGCATCGACCAATGGGTATGTCACATTCATCACATACAGTGGAATTTTTGTTTGTCCATAGATATCAGCCAAGCCCAACCTTTCTAAGGACCGAACCAAGGTGTTGTACAAACCACCTTGAACAATGATGCCAATATCGGCTGAATCTTCGGCAAAGAATTCATTGAGTTTTTTGTCTTGAATAAACTTCAAAGCGGCTGGCCACCGATCCTTGATTTTTTCTTGCTCATGCAGGTACGAGGAAGGTGGTAGAACGATCCGGCTTACATCGCGTTGCGGAGAGTCCATCGCTTCACGAAGGGTGAATGGAGCTCGCTGGTTGTTTTGGGCCGTAAAAAACCCATG
>CAIMNS010000107.1 GCA_903842945.1 uncultured Burkholderiales bacterium | reverse complement strand
GGCCGAAAGCATTACGGGACATGGACGCGGGCAAACTGATTTTGCTGTTTATGGCAGCGTTGGCTACACGCTTGAGCAAAAGCTACAGGTCATTCTAAAGATTGAGATTTAATTTCGAAGACATCATAAGGCACGGGTTATCTCGTGCCTTACTTCCGAGTACGTCGCATACCTTCTTGGCAAAGGATGACTCCATCGCCGTCACAAAATATTCATCCGATTGCCCTTAAAAATACACACCCAAAAGTGAAAATGAAAATTCTTTCTAGGAGTAGTATGCGCATGACCTTTTCAACCAAAATTGTAATTTTCGCAGCTCTGACAACTGCTGTTTCAATGTCAATTGCTCAACAAACGAATCTTCCTTCAATACGCGTAGCAGTGCAACAAATCGCAAATTCAGGCACCTTAACACCTTTAAGAGAGCAATCAAACGTCGGTTCTAGAACCTTCCCAATGATCTACGCAGGCTTGATTGAACTAGACAGACAAGGAGATCTATCCTTAAAGCCAGGTTTAGCTACTTCATGGAAACGCATTGATGATTACACGGTGGAATTAAAACTCCGCCAAGGTGTTAAGTTTCACAACGGTGATGAGATGACCTCTGAAGATGTTGCCTTCACATTTGGACCGGAATATATGTTTGGTAACACCAAGCCCATTCGTGTCGGTCAAGTTGCATCCACTATTGGAACAAGCACTAACCCAACAAATGCTGCAGCAGCAAAAATATCAAACGTCACTCTTCCCCCTGAAGTCCCGGCAGTTGCGAGACGCATGTGGCCCTCCTTAGAGCAAGTTAAAGTGATCGACAAATATACAGTTCGATTTATTAATTTAGCCCCAGATATGACACTTGAAGGTCGCATTGCTCGGTCTTCGGAAATTATTTCTAAAAGAGCATTTCTAGCTTCAAAAGATTGGGCAACTTGGGCTCGAAATCCCGTTGCAGCTGGGCCCTTCAAGATCAAAGAATTTAAACCAGACAACTACTTAATCCTGGTGCCACACGAGGCTTACTTTGGTGGAAAACCAACTTTGAAAGAAGTTCGCTATCAGGTAGTTCCAGAAGTTTCGGGCCGAGTCAATGGCTTGCTCAGTGGCGAGTACGACTTTGTTACTGACGTACCACCCGATCAAATTAAAACCATTGAGGCAAATGCAAAATTTGAAGTTGTGGGTGGCCCCGTTCTTAATCACCGAATCATTGTGTTTGACAAAAACCATCCTCAATTAGCGAATCCAAAAATTCGATTGGCAATGGCTCATGCTATTGACCGTGATTCCATTGTGAAATCCTTGTGGGCTGACAGAACATCAGTTCCTGCTGGTTTGCAATGGGAGTATTACGGACCCATGTTTCAAAAAGCTTGGACTGTGCCCAAATATGATCCGAGCTTAGCAATCAAACTAATCAAGGAATCTGGCTATAAAGGTGAACCCATTCCCTTTAGAGTGCTTAACAACTATTACACAAATCAAGTTCAAACAGCGCAAGTTTTAACTGAAATGTGGCGTGCTGTGGGCTTAAATGTTGAATTACAGATGAAAGAGAACTGGGGACAAATTTTTGAAACCACAAGTCCACGTGCTGTGCGTGACTGGTCAAATTCTGCACCCTTCAATGATCCTATTAGCTCTATCGTGAACCAGCACGGACCTAACGGACAACAACAACAAATGGGTGAATGGCGTAATAGCGAATTCAATACCTTATCCACTTTGCTTGAAACCTCAACAAATACTGACAATCGTCAACGCGCATTTGCCCGAATGTTAGAGATTGCAGAACGTGAAGATCCTGCTTACACCGTGCTGCACCGCAATGTGGTTTTCTACGGTAAACGTAAAGACATTCAATGGAAATGGTCACCAACTTTCACGATGGATTTTCGCGCGTCTAACCTTCGTATGCCAAGCACCAAGCAATGACATTCTCGGTAAATTATTCAGCTCATTTAGAGCTGAATTCTCCATTGATCCGCATTCATGATTTAAAGGTGAGCTTCCCTTCTAGGCAATCACCTAACAATGATTTGCGAGTCTTACATGGTATTGACCTTGATGTTTTTCCGGATGAATGCTTGGGCTTAGTGGGTGAATCGGGCTGTGGAAAAAGTGTCACTTGGCTTGCAGTGCTTGGTTTGTTGGGTCATCAAGTCAAAGTAGATGGTGAGTTTTGGCTTAAGCAACAAGCGCTACACGGGCTGAATGATGCTGAGTTGTCTGCAGTTCGGGGAAGAAGAATTGCCATGATTTTTCAAGATCCAGCTTCAGCTCTAAATCCAGTTTATAAAGTAGGCCATCAATTAGAAGAAGCATTGATGCTTCACCGATCTTTGACTCGCCAACAAGCTACGGCCCAGAGCATCAGGCTCATGGATCAGGTTCACATTCCTAATGCTAAGCAGCGTGCTATGTCTTACCCTCATGAGCTGTCCGGCGGAATGAACCAGCGAATCATGATTGCAATGGCGCTCGCAGGCGAGCCAGAATTGTTGATCGCCGATGAGCCAACTACAGCACTCGACGTTACCATTCAAGCTCAAATACTAGATCTTTTAAGCGAAGTACGTCGCGAGACCAAAATGGCCATGGTCCTCATTTCACATGACCTGAGTGTCATTGCACAACAATGCGATCGTGTAACGGTCATGTATGCAGGTCGAACAATCGAAACAGCTGATGCAGGCGAGATTTTTAGGATGGCTCGCCACCCATACACACGCGGCTTGATTGACTCAATTCCAGAGTTTGATACGCCAGTTGGCCGCTTGAATGCAATTGCAGGTCAGGTACCCGAGCCTGGCAGTCTGTCGACGGGTTGTAGTTTTGAACCTCGATGCCAACGCGCACAAAATGATTGTCGATCGACAGTGCCGCAAATGTTACCCGTGGACAGTTTAAATCAAGTGGCTTGTTTCCACCCAATCACATGAGTACCCCATTAACGAATTTGCTACAAGTTAACCAGCTTAGCAAACACTTTGAAGTACCTGTCGCTGGAGGTTGGATCCAGCGCAGCGCAAGCTTGCGTGCAGTTGATGGAATTTCATTTAACTTAAATGAAGGTCGAACCTTAGGCTTGGTAGGTGAGTCCGGATGTGGCAAAACGACCGCTGCTCGTTTGGTTTTAGGTTTAATGAAACCAACGGCGGGTAGCATCGTGTTTGAGGGTCAAGAAATATCAGCAATGCGAAATGCACAATGGCGATCGACTCGCCAACGCATGCAAATGGTCTACCAAAATCCACTAGGTGCTTTGGACAGAAGATTAAAGGTCATTGACCAAGTCACAGAACCTCTGAAGATTCATCATATTGAAGATGGACGAACCCAAACTGAGAAAGCACAGAGTTTATTAGGAGAACTTGGCTTATCAAGTACCCATTGGCACAGATACCCGCATGAACTTTCTGGTGGGCAAAGACAACGCGTTGTATTAGCTAGGGCTATGATATTGAGTCCCAAATTACTGGTCTGCGATGAGCCCGTTTCGGCACTTGACGTTTCGATCCAAGCGCAAGTAATCAATTTATTACAAGAAATTCAAGAAAAATATGGCGTTGCTAGCTTGTTCATCAGCCACGACTTGAAGGTTGTTAGGCAAGTGAGTCACAACGTTGCTGTGATGTATTTGGGAAAAATTGTAGAACAAGCGCCCCCTGAAATTTTATTTAAATCGCCGCAGCATCCCTACTCCCAAGCCCTCATCTCTGCCATTCCTTCTGTGAGTCATCGAAAAAATCAGGGACGAATATTGCTGCAGGGCGATCCACCCAGCCCATTATTTTTGAAACCTGGGTGTGCATTTGCGACAAGATGTCCTTTGGCGATGCCCGTTTGTTCTGTCAAGGAACCCCTGCTGACTCAAATTAATAATGAACATTTTGCAGCCTGTCATCTCGTCACAAAGGATGCGGCATGTTGAATTATTTAATCACTCGGCTGGGCAGGGCCAGCTTGACGCTTTTCCTGATACTGACATTCTCATTTTTTATTTTAAGAATGACTGGCGACCCCGCTATGCTAATTATGTCGCCCGATGCGCCCCCCGAAGCGCTTGAGGCGTTTCGAAAAGGCTGGGGTCTTGATGCCCCGCTTTGGGATCAGTACCTCGGCTTTTTAGGAAACCTACTGCAAGGCAACTTTGGCTATTCCATGAGAGATAAAAGTCCTGCGATGGAATTGGTTATTTCCAGAATTCCTGCAACCTTGACACTGGCCATACCTGCATTTTTCTTAAAACTGATCATCGGTATTCCTGCTGGAGTGATGGCTGCCCTGTACCGAAACAGTTGGATAGATCGCGCATTAATCAGCCTATCAATTGCTGGCCACACTGTGCCAAGTTTTGTCTTGGGCTTGGTACTTGTTTTGATTTTTTCTGTGTCATTGGGATGGCTTCCAAGCGGCGGTGACAGCAGTTTAAAACACATCATATTGCCAGTTATCACATTGAGTTTAGGGGGCGCTGCCGTGTTGGCAAGATTCACACGCTCAGCCATGCTAGAAGTGATGGGGCAGCCCTACATTCGCACAGCGAGTGCAAAGGGCCTGAAATGGCACATGGTTGTCAAACACCATGCGATGCCAAACGCTGCTATCCCAACTTTGACCGTCATAGGCTTTATGGTAGGTAGTCTTATTGCAGGTGCCGTGGTGGTCGAAAGTGTTTTTTCTTGGCCGGGCGTGGGCCGATTGCTGGTGACATCTGTCGCTAACAGAGATCTGGCTGTTGTTCAGTGTCTACTCTTGATGGTTGGAACAACCATGGTCTGCTCAAATTTATTGGTAGATGCTTTGTACGGATGGGTAGACCCCCGAGTGCGCAATTCTTCGTCGCAAGCTGATAAATGAAAACATTTAAATTTTGGTGCTCTGAACTTAAAGCTTTGCCAATGTTGGTATTGATTTGTTTGACATGGCTCACTGGCATGGTTGTAGTCGCATTCACAGCAGATCTAATCGCCCCTTACGCTTACACGAAATTAAACTTATCAGATCGATTGCTCCCTCCCATATTCTTTGGTGGCAATTTAAACCATCTACTTGGAACAGATGAATTAGGACGAGATGTTTTATCAAGGCTTCTCTATTCAATTCGGATCAGTTTGTTGGTGGCTTTTAGCAGCACCTTGATCTCTGCAGCACTAGGAATAGGAATGGGATTTTTGGCAGCCCATTTTAGGGGCTGGGTAGAGCAATTGGTCTTGGTTTTAGTTGACTTCCAAGCCTCCATGCCCTTCATGATTATTGCGCTTGCTGTGTTGGCATTTTTTGGCAATACCCTTTTGCTTTTCATAGCATTAATGGGGTTTTATGGATGGGAGCGTGCCGCACGCATTGCACGTGGCCTGACTATTGCTGCAAATGAACAAGGTTATGCCGCAGCTGTTTATGACTTGGGTGCATCGCCTTGGCGGGTTTACTTGAAACATATTTTGCCCAACATTGCCAGCACCCTTATCGTAAGTATCACCTTGACGTTCCCAGAAGTTATTTTGCTTGAATCGGGTCTCTCTTTTTTAGGATTAGGCGTTCAACCTCCCATGACAAGCTTAGGCAACATGGTGGGGTATGGTCGTGAATATTTGCAATCTGCCCCTTGGATTTTGCTTGCTCCCAGCTTCTTCATCGTTATCACCACCTTCTCAGTCAGTATGGTTGGAGATTGGCTAAGAGACCGTCTAGATCCCACGCTAAATTAAATGACATCACTCCGTTTGAATTGGAAAATAAAATGAAACAGAACAAAAACGTTCTCTTGATCGTTGTCGATCAATGGCGAGGTGATACCTTGCCAATGCTCGGTCACCCTTTAATCAAAACGCCAAACATTGAAGCATTGGCCAAACAAGGGGTTACCTTTGCCAATCACTTTACACAAGCCGTTCCATGTGGCCCGGGCCGCGCAAGTTTATTGACAGGCTTGTATATGATGAACCACCGTGCAGTTCAAAACACCATTCCACTGGATGCGCGCCACACCAACTTGGCAATTGAAGTTCGTAAGGCTGGATACGACCCAGCACTGGTTGGCTACACCACCACCACACCCGACCCACGAGAAACTGCCGCCCAAGACCCTCGCTTCAAGGTCCTGGGCAGTGACATGGAAGGCTGGAAGCCTGTTGGATCTTGGGGCTTGAAAATGGAAGCTTATTTTGGATGGCTTGAGTCACAAGGCGTTAAGTTGCCTGAAAATCCTTGGGACATTTGGCTTCCAGAAAATTTGGAATCAGAAGAGGTTGGGGCAACAAACAAGCCGAGTCGAATTCCGGCGCATTTGTCTGACACGACATGGTTTACAGACCGAGCCATGGACTATTTGCGCAGTGTTCAAAACAAACCTTGGTTTTTGCATCTGGGGTATTACCGCCCTCACCCGCCTTTTGCGGCACCGGCCCCTTACAACGACATGTACTTGGCTGCCGAATGTCCCAAACCCATTCGTGCCCAAACGCCAACCCAAGAATCTGCCCAGCACCCATTGCTCAAGTTCTATATAGACAACATCACCAGAAAAAGCTTTTTCCAAAATGGCCAAGGCCTTGGCAGCAGCATGACAGAGGCTGAAATTCTTCAAATGCGTGCAACCTACTACGGACTCATGACTGAGATTGATGATCAACTAGGGCGCGTATTTTCGTTCCTTAAAGAGACAGGCCAATGGGACAACACATTGATTGTGTTCACAAGCGATCATGGCGAGCAATTGGGCGACCATCATCTGCTAGGAAAAATTGGCTACTTTGATCAAAGCTTTCACATTCCAATGATTGTGCGTGACCCAGAAGCTGCGGCAGATGTTTCGCGCGGCAACTTGGTGAAACAATTTACTGAAACGATCGACATAATGCCAACCATTTTGGACTGGCTAGGACAGCCCGTACCCAGGGCATGTGATGGTGAATCATTGAGTCATTTCTTGCACGAAGACAAAGCGCACACCAAGTGGCGCACAGAAGTGCATTATGAATACGATTATCGAAATATTTTTTACTCAAAGCCTGAAGACGTTTTAGGAACGCACATGGATGAAAGTTCTTTGGCTGTGGTGCAAGATGAGAACTACAAATACGTTCATTTTCCAGCACTGCCACCCTTATTTTTCGACTTGAAAATTGACCCCAATCAGATGAACAACGTGGCGATGCAACCCGAATATGCGGCAACGATGCTAGTTTATGCACAAAAAATGCTTAACTGGCGTTTAAAGCACGCAGACAAAACACTTACAGGCTATGCAGCCAGTCCAGAAGGACTGACAGAACGTATGTAACAAAATCTAAGCTTAATATTTATATTAACTTTCAAACTCGGACGATCTCATAAACAATGGTACGTCTCAAGTGGGCAGGCCAGTGTTGGTTTCTTGGAATGATTTAGGTTTGATGAAAAAAAACTGGAACTCAACATACCTGTGCAACTTGATAAGTCGGAATGACTTCATGTAGTACAGGGGTTGACATGTCAAAATTGAATTTTAAAAACGGGACTTTTTTACTTAAAAACGATCCTCATCATCGCAAGCTTGCTTATACAGAAATATGCAATTTTGAAGCTGAGGATATTTTTCTATGCCTGCCTGGTTTGCTTGAGACCCGAGATAGCTTTGCGCCATTTTTTGAGTCTAACCTCAGAAACTCAAACATTCGACTATTGAGCATTGACTATTGCGGTCGAGGCGATTCAGATTCTCTTCATATGGGGACAAACTATTCACTGAGTCGCTACTTGAATGACATTGAAGATTTTTTGAAGAACTACGTGCTTGAAAAGCACACAAACAAGGATGCTCGCTTGCATTTGATCGGCACTAGCATGGGTGGTGTTTTGGCCGTTTACTTAATTGAAAAATTCAATCACAAAATTTTCAGCGTGCTGCTAAATGACATAGGACTAAAAATTGAGTGGGCAGCGTTATCAAAACTTAACAAGTCAATTGATAGTTTAGCAATTGAGATTGCAACTGCCAAAATTCATTCCAGAGTTATCGCAGAAATTAAATCACCCTCTCACTTTGACTTACCGTATCAATTTGACTTGATTGGAATCAATCTATCCGATTTAGTGAAGTCATATGAAGGGCGAATTGTTTTGCTTCACAACACCTCTAGCCTAATGTGCCCTAGTGAGATAGCAGAATTTTCTCAAAGGAAGTTTAAAAATTTAGAAATAAAAACAATCGAAAGCGAGGGGCACCCTGTGGCATGGAGTCCTCAAATCACTGAATGGGTATGGAGCAATTTAGTCCTTCACAAAACCGTCACTCATTAACTTTATAAAGAATACTATTGAGAGTCGTTCAAATTTCAAAATATTTGCACACTTCAGAAATTACTTTTGAAATGGCGAAATGCATTCACTGAAAGCTAGAAATGACTGAATCCATCAAGCTCAAGTCATTGACGAAAAGATATGGTTCGCAGCTTGTTCTAGATAACATCAATTTGGAAGTTAATCCTGGTGAGTTTGTATCACTAGTTGGCCCTTCTGGCTGCGGCAAATCTACACTTTTGCGAGTTATAGCTGGGTTGACAAATTTTGACGCAGGCGAAGTATTCATTGGGGACAGGCAAGTCAATGACCTGCCCCCAAAGGAACGCAATATTGCCATGGTGTTTCAGAACTACGCCCTTTACCCTCATATGACAGTTGCAGAAAACATTGCAACACCCCTGCTGATGTCCCGACTAGGCTTACTCCAGAGGCAACCTTTTGTTGGCGCACTTCTAGGGGCATTTTCACCTAGGCGCAAAGACATCCTTGCGCAAATTCAAACTGAAGTTACAAATCTCTGTGATAGCTTACAAATCAGTAACTTGGTGCAGCGAAAGCCAGCTCAATTATCTGGTGGCCAACGTCAGAGAGTTGCCTTGGCCAGAGCCATGGTCAGACATCCAGATGCATTTTTGATGGATGAACCACTTTCGAATTTAGATGCAAAACTACGCATTCAAGTCAGGGATGAACTGGCAGATTTACATCAACGAATTGGGTCAACATTTTTGTATGTGACCCACGATCAGACTGAGGCTTTAACGCTTTCAAACCGTGTGGCTGTAATGGACCAAGGTCAAATTTTACAAATAGGTACGCCCTCGGAACTGTATGAGTCGCCTGCCAACCTCACGGTCGCAAAATTCATCGGCACACCCTCTATGAACATATTGCCTCTGGAAATGGGGAGTGCCCAAGGTTTGAGCTTTTCCTTGGCCACACCCAGCCAGCTTGATCAATCTCAATTGGTAATCAAGCAT
>CAIMNS010000106.1 GCA_903842945.1 uncultured Burkholderiales bacterium | reverse complement strand
CATTTGCTCAACCGAGCGGGCGTGTGTCGTTTGTGCTACTGCGGACCGGTCTTGCACACCTTGCCCGATCGTCCTTTTGCAACGCGTGAGCCTTTGCAACTTGGGGCGGAGCTTTTTGGTCATGCTGGGCTTGAAGCCGATTTAGAGGTCTTGGAGTTGGCACTCTCAGGCCTTCAGGCGGTTCAATGCAAGGACCTTCAAGTCGATTTTGGAGATGCTCGTGTGCTCAGAGGTCTTTTGGCAGATTTGCACTTGAGCGATGAACAAACATCAAGCCTTCGTCAGGCGGTGGCCAACAAAGATGCTCAAAAAGTGCTCGCCTTGGCCCGTGCCCTGTCCCTACCCGACCCGACCCGTGAGGCCTTGAACGTCTTGGTGCATTTGTATGGAGACGCCTCGGTGGTGCAAGAGGCCATCCAAGCCTTTGCGGCCTGGCCACACGTCGTGAGTGCGCTGCATGAATTGCTCTGGTTGTCCACGCACATGAGTGTGCGTGTGAGTTTTGACTTGGCCGATTCAAAAGGTTACGCCTACTACAGTGGTGCTCGATTTGCGATCTATGTGCAAGGCGGCTCGGATGCTTTGGTGCGAGGTGGTCGCTACGATGAGGTGGGCGCGGTCTTTGGTCGGGCCAGAGCGGCCGTGGGTTTTAGCCTGGATTTGAAGGCGCTGGTCGAGGTGCTCCCCAAACAAGCCCCTAAAGCGGCCATCAAAGCGCCTTGGTCCGAGGATGCTCCATTGCGTGAGGCGATCTCTCGATTGAGGCTCTCGGGTGAGAGCGTCATTTGTGCCTTGCCCAGTCAGGTTCAATTGCCCGATGAGTTTGAGTGTGATCGCGAGTTGGTGCTGCAAAAGGGTGTATGGTCTGTGGTGAGCTTAAGGGCTTAGAGGATCAGGGCCTTGATGAGAGTCTGTCAGCATGTGAGCGCCAAGGAGCATGAAGCCAGGGAGCAGCCCCTTTGCACAACGCATCACCTTTTTGAAGGTTTGCAAAATGGTGCATGTTTTTTTAACTTTATCGACGATAGGTTTTTGTTTTTATGAAAAGCACCCCAGGAAGAAATGTTGTGGTCGTGGGCACTCAATGGGGTGACGAGGGCAAGGGCAAACTGGTCGACTGGTTGACCGAATCTGCACAAGGCGTGGTTCGCTTTCAGGGTGGACACAATGCTGGGCACACGCTCGTGATCCAGGGTGTGAAGACCGCACTTCATTTGATTCCCAGTGGCGTCATGCGTGAAGGCGTGAAGTGTTTTATTGGCAATGGTGTGGTGCTCTCGGTGCCCAAACTGTTGGAAGAAATTGCCGGACTCGAACGCGTGGGTGTCAAGGTGAGGGATCGACTGCGCATCAGCGAAGCCTGTCCTTTGATTTTGCCCTACCACTCTGCCCTTGACATCGCTCGTGAAGCCTACAAAGAAAAAACCGGTGGCAAAAAGATCGGGACAACCGGCCGAGGCATTGGTCCAGCCTACGAAGACAAGGTCGCTAGGCGTGCACTGAGGGTGCAGGATTTGAAAGATCCGGTTCGCTTCAAAGAAAAATTACAAGACAACTTGCAGTTGCACAATCACATTCTAAAAACCGTGCTTGGCGCCCCTGAGGTGGATGTTGAGAGCACGTTCCAAGAGGCCATGCTGTACGCCAAAGAGGTGCTCCCCATGGTGGCCGATGTGTCCAAAGAACTCAATGCTTTGCACAAAGCGGGGGCCAATTTGCTCTTTGAGGGCGCTCAAGGGACCTTCCTTGATGTTGACCATGGGACTTACCCCTTCGTCACCTCGAGCAACTGTGTGGCTGGCAATGCGGCCGCTGGCAGCGGCGTGGGCCCTGGACTCTTGCATTACATCTTGGGTATCACCAAAGCCTATTGCACCCGCGTTGGAAGTGGTCCATTTCCCACCGAACTGGATTGGGAGACGCCCGGTACGCCAGGTCACCACATGGCCACTGTGGGTGCAGAAAAAGGGGTCACCACGGGTCGATCCAGGCGCTGTGGTTGGTTTGATGCTGCCATGCTCAAACGCAGTGCACAAGTCAATGGCTTGAGTGGTTTGTGCATCACCAAATTGGATGTCCTTGATGGACTCACAGAAATCAAGCTGTGCACGCATTATGTGATGGAGGGTCAAACCGTGGACCTCTTGCCGATGGGGGCCGACGACATTGCTCGTTGCGAGCCGGTGTATGAAACGCTGCCCGGCTGGAGCAAGCCCACCCGTGGCGTGACCCACTTTGAAGAGTTGCCCCTTGAGGCGCAGAATTATTTGAAACGCATTCAAGACGTGTGCGAAGTGCCCATCCACATCGTCTCGACCAGTCCAGACCGCGCGCACACCATGGTGCTCACCGAGCCTTTCGTTGCACCTTGATCCACCGAGTTCATGTCCGAGGCCTAAGAGTTTCGAGTCGTTTTTGCTGATTTAAAAAATTAAAGGGATTGTTTTTATGTTGACTGAAGACGGTAAACACTTGTATGTCTCCTATGACGAGTACCACAACTTGATCGAAAAGTTGGCCCTGAAAATTCACCATTCGGGTTGGGAGTTTGATAACATTTTGTGTTTGGCCAGGGGCGGTATGAGGCCAGGGGACATTTTGTCAAGAATCTTTGATCGCCCTTTGGCCATCATGTCAACGAGCTCTTACCGTTCAGAGGCGGGCACCGTTCAAGGTCACTTGGACTTGGCGCGCTACATCACCACCCCCAAAGGAGAGATCGCCGGTCGAGTCTTGTTGGTCGATGACTTGGCCGACTCTGGCCACACCTTGAAGGCGGTGGTGGATTTGCTTAAAACCAGCTACAAGCCCATCACCGAGCTCAAAACTGCCGTTCTTTGGACCAAGGGACTCTCAAGCTTTGAGGCCGATTACTCGGTGGAGTTCTTGCCGACCAACCCTTGGATCCATCAACCCTTTGAGGCTTATGATGCCCTCAGGCCCGAGCAACTCCTCTCCAAGTGGAAGCTCTAAGAGCTTGGAGGCGCTGGCACGCTTGTCAGCAGCTTCATGGGGCATGCGGGTGATGAGCGTTCTACACCAAGGTCAGGGGCGTAAGCCTAAAGGCAGCCAACATGTCTGAGATCAAGTCCACCCATTTGATCCATCACCCGTACCAAGCGCCCCAAGAGTTTGAATCCCCTCAAGCGCCCATTTACAAAGCCTCCACGGTCATCTTCCCTAGCGTGCAAGCGATGAAGGACAGGAGATGGCAAGATAAAAGTGCCTACACCTATGGCCTTCACGGCACACCAAGCACCTTTGCCCTTGAGGAAAAACTAGCCACCCTGGAGGGGGGCACTTACTGCTCCTTGATGCCCAGTGGCTTGTCGGCCATCGCGCATGTGAACTTGGCTTTTTTGCACGCCGGCGACCATGTCTTGGTGCCAGACAACGCCTACAGTCCCAACATCAGCATGCTCAAGCACTTGTTGTCAAATTTTGGCATCACCGCCATGCGCTATGACCCGATGTCATTGACTGACTTCAGTGCCAAATTGAACGAACGAACTCGCTTGGTGTGGTTGGAAGCGGCAGGTTCTGTCACCATGGAGTTTCCTGACTTGGTGGGTTTGTGCAAGGCCACTCAAGCTCACAATGCTCGGCACGCGCCATCGGGCCGGCGTCCAAGCCTGATCGCCTTGGACAACACCTGGGGTGCGGGCTTGGCCTTCAATGCCTTTGAGCTGGGGGTTGATGTGACGGTCCATGCCTTGACCAAATACCCCAGTGGCGGTGGTGATGTGCTCATGGGGTCGGTGGTGTCCAAAGAGCTGGCTATCGCACAAGCCCTCTCTCAAGCACACATGCACTTGGGCACGGGTGTGGGGCCCCATGATGTGGATGCGATTTTAAAGGGCCTACAAAGCATGGTGCTTCGCTACGAGGCGCAAGACCGAGCGGCTCGGTTCTTGGCCCATGCCTTGATGCGTGAGAGCGCTTTTGCAGAGATTTTGCATCCGGCTTTGCCGCATGCCATAGGTCACGCCCACTGGAAGGCTCTTTGCGTGACTTCGCAAAAGCCTGAGGGCCTGGCCGCAGGGATCTTCAGTGTGGTGTTCAAACCCGAGTACTCACAGCACCGAGTTGAAGCATTTTGTGATCGCTTGAAGCTCTTTCAAATTGGCTACAGTTGGGGAGGCCCCATGAGCTTGGTCTTGCCTTACGACATCGGCGCCATGCGAGAATGTTCCTCAGCACCATGGCGCGATCAGCACGTGGTGCGACTTTGTATAGGCCTAGAAGACCCCCAAGACCTGTTGGATGATTTGAGGCAAGCCCTTAAGGCCTTGTGATGCTTTCGCTCGCCGCAGCTTGCCGCACCTCTTGGGCCAGGGCTTGGGTCTGAAGTTCATCCAAAGAGGTCAACTTCAAGTGCAGCGCTTCATCAATTTTTTGATAGTTTCTCTTCATCGACGCATCGTACGTGGGGTCATAGTGCTTTTCTAAAAGCTCTTGCACGACTTCACGAATTTGACCTGCCTTGATCCACTCGCACCAAGAGTCAATCACCGCTTTGCCTCTCAAAGTGACCAGGGCCTGGAGTTTTTGCATGAAAAAATCGGGTGCATCGGCCATGAAGGCATAGTCTTGCATCAGCAGCTCGACCCGGTCTTGCATACCAAGCTCCAAGTGCGTGCAGGGGCTTTGACGCATCTTTTGCATCAACTCCTCAGGCACAGACACGTTGCCCACCTTCTTGCTTTCAGACTCCAAAAAAATCACCTCTTTCGGATCAAAGCTCAACAGTTTTTCCCAAATGAGGGTGTCAAAATGTTTTTGTGAAGGCTGTGGCACGCCAGGCACTTGGCCCAAGACCGAGCTCCTGTGGCAAGCCAAGTCCTCGAGATCCAAGACCTGAGCACCCGCGGCTTTCAGGGTGTGTAAAAAACGCGTTTTACCAGAACCCGTTCGTCCGCAGATCACTTGAAAGTGAAGGGGTTCGATCAGTTGGGGAAGCTCTTGCATGACTTGTCGACGAAACCCCTTGTAGCCGCCTTCAAGCAAATGCACCTTAAAACCAATTTGTGAAAGCACCCCAGAGATGGAGCCGCTTCGTTTCCCCCCCCGCCAGCAGTAGATCAAGGGCTGCCAATCTTTGGGCAAGTCCATGACGTGCGCTTCAATGTGCTTGGCGATGTTTTTAGCCACCAGGGCCGCCCCTTTTTTTTGTGCCTCAAAGGCGCTGACTTGTTTGTACAAGGTGCCAATCAAGATGCGCTCTTCGTCATTGAGGACAGGCCAATTGATGGCGCCTGGCCAGTGGTCCAGGGCAAACTCACCTTCGCTTCGCACATCGATGATGGCGCTGAAGGCGTGCGCTTTCTTGGAGCATGCTGAGGTCTGAGTGACCCAAAGTGCTACCGCCTCATGGGGCGAAATCTGTTGAAGGGCCATCGGTTCAGTCCTTCATGGAATTTTTAAGTGTCGGCCAAATGCCTTGCAGAATGTAGGGGTGCGCTTTGGCCAAAGGATGGATGCGATCGGCTTGAAACCAAGCATCGGTTGGGTCTTGTGAGCCAGGTAACTTGGCGATGTGATCGACCAAGCCTTGAAAGAAAAAAGGCACCAGCATGGATCGGTGCTGTTGGGTCACGAGCACATAGGTGGCTTTGAGGTCTTCATTGTATTGACGCCCGTAATTGGGGGGCACTTGCATGCCCAAGAGCAACAGTTTGGCATGGGCTTGCTGGCAAAGCTTGGCCATGCTTTGAAGGTTCGATTGTGTCATTTTCAAGTCCAATCCTCGCAAGGCATCGTTGGCGCCAAGTTCCAGCACCACGACTTGGGGACGATGCGTGGCCAAGAGCGCCGGCAACCTGGCCAGTCCGCCAGAGGTGGTGTCGCCACTGATGCTTGAATTGATGACGCGCCAAGAGCGATGCTCGGCCTTTAACTTTTCTTCTAGCAAAGCGACCCAGCCCTGGCCCTTGATCAGGCCATATTCTGCGCTCAAGGAGTCGCCCACCACCAGAATTTTTTTGTAGGGGCCTTGGCTCTCAGAGCTTGAAGAGGCGAGGGTGTTGTCGCTGGGGCTGCTTGGTGCACCACAAGCCAACGCAGGATGCAACAAGCACAAGATGACCAAGGACCATGCCAGAGCAAATAAAAGCCGCTGGTGGACTGCCGCACACCGCTCAAAGAAAGGTGCTGAGCGTGAATTTAAAGCGAAAGTTGAGAGACAATACAAGGTGCTTGAGCCTGGAGGATCGTTGGATTGAACAAGCTCCAGTATAAATCACGCCTGAAAAGCCATGGCTCGTTTGTGCAAGGCTTGCTTGCGTGATGGTTCAAGATGACCTCTTTTTTTCAAAAAACCCCACTGCATGAATTCACCGATCATTCGAGTTCAAAACTTAAGCAAAGTTGTGCCCGACTCTTTAGGAGAGTTGGTCATCTTAAAAGACATTGATTTTGAATTGCAAGCCCAAGAGACCGCAGCCATCGTGGGCGCTTCCGGTTCCGGCAAAAGCACCTTGCTCTCCATCATGGCGGGCTTGGACCGTCCAAGCCGTGGAACGGTGTTTTTAGAGGGGACCGATCTTTTTCAAATGGACGAAGACCAAAGGGCCCATCTGCGTGCGCAAAGAATTGGATTTGTCTTTCAAAGCTTTCAACTTCTGGGGCACTTGAACGCCCTAGAAAACGTGATGCTGCCTCTTGAGTTGATGGGCAAGCCCAACCCCAAGCGCGCTGCACAAGAGATGCTTGCTCGGGTGGGCCTAGAGAACCGCTTGGCGCATTTCCCCAAGGTCTTGAGTGGCGGTGAGCAACAACGCGTGGCCTTGGCAAGAGCCTTTGTGGTGCAACCCGCCTTGCTCTTGGCCGATGAGCCCACGGGCAGTTTGGATCATGCCACGGGTGCGCGGATCTTGTCCTTGATGCTTGAGCTCAACGAGGAACTCGGGACCACGCTGGTCTTGGTCACCCACGACAACGCTTTGGCCAATCAACTGGGTCGACGGCTTGAGTTGGTGGCTGGGAGATTGGTCAGCGCTTGAGGCCCTTGTGTTGAATTGAAATCAACCCTATTTTGAACGCCCGCTAGTTGTGATGTTCAAGAAGACCAAGGCTCATAGGGCCCCCTAGGCCATCGGTAGAAGATGGACGATTTGTGAGCTCAAGGGCTTGGAGTCCAGTCGTTATCTGTCATACTTCAGGTATGACTTCAAATACAGCCAAAGTGATTTATGGGTTTCATGCCGTGGGCGTGCGTGTCAAAACAGCCCCCGACTCGATCGTTGAGATCTACATTGAACCCACCCGGCGGGATGCACGCATGCGTGGCTTTCTTGACAAAGCGAAGGAGGCCCAAATTCGGTTGATTGAAGCCGATGGACTGCGACTCTCCAAGCTTTGCGGACAACTGGGTCATCAAGGGGTGGTTGCGCTGGTCAACCCTTTGGTGCAGCAGCATTCGTTGGATGATTTGCTGGACACTCTCCCAAGCGAAGTCCCCCCCTTGCTTTTGGTGTTGGATGGTGTGACCGATCCCCATAACTTGGGGGCTTGTTTGAGGGTGGCCGATGGTGCAGGGGCGCATGCCATCATTGCTCCTAAAGATCACGCGGTGGGGATCAATGCCACGGTGGCCAAAGTGGCCAGTGGAGCAGCAGAGACGGTGCCCTACTTCATGGTCACCAACCTTGCACGAACCCTCAACGAGTTGAAGGAGAGAAACATATGGATCGTGGGTGCTAGCGATGAGGCGCCAAAGACCTTGTACCAATCCGATTTGAAAGGTCCTATCGCTTGGGTTTTGGGCGCTGAAGGCTCAGGACTCAGGCAGTTGACCAAAAAGACCTGCGATCTCTTGGTGTCTGTTCCGATGATGGGTGCCGTTGAGAGTTTGAACGTTTCAGTGGCCAGCGGTATTTGTTTGTACGAATCTTTGAGGCAACGCTCAAGCTTGTAGCCAACCCAAGCCCCCAAGCAAAGCACCACTGCCAATCAAGAGGAGCAAGTGCATCTTGGTCTTCCACACCAACATCGTGCTCACCAAGGTGACGATCCAAAGAGGCCAGTCGGTGGACAGGTTGTTGTTGTGCATGCTGAGCACATAACCTGCTGACAAGAGCAAACCCACGACGATCGGCGCCAAGCCAGCTTTGAAGGACCTCACGATGCTCAAGTCTTTGTGCTTTTGAGCCCACTTGGTGATGACCAAGGTCAACATGCCAGACGGAATCAGCATGCCCATCAAGGCCGTGTAGGCCGCCATCATGCCAAAGGCCCATGCTTGCCAACCGGCTTGAACACCACCGCTTGCAATGAGGCCTACATTCATCCCCATCACGGCCACAAAGAGCACATTGGGCCCAGGTGCTGCTTGAGCGACGGTGATGGAGCTTGCAAACGTGGCGTCGTCCAACCAGTGATGCTCATCGACCAAAAACCGATGCATCTCAGGTGCTGCGCTGATGGCGCCGCCCACGGCCAAGAGGGAGGCCCCAATGAAATTGAAGAACAATGAAAACCAATCCAAAAGGGTCAAGGACATAAGCGTGTGATGGGTGTGAGGGGTGTGATGGGTGTGATGCTTGGGATGAATTTGGGATGAATGGCGTGTCTTTGGCTTAAAGAGAGATGCGTCAATGCGCTCAATCGGGCTCTATGGCCTTGGATTTTTTGATCTGCTGATTGGCCAGGTAAGTCGACGCGCCACCAATGACCAGCAAAATCCAAACGGTGGGCAGTTTAAACACATTGATCAGCACCAAGGTCAAGAGCACGACAAAGATGCACAGGGAGTAACCCAAAGGGTTTTTTTTCAGTGCCGGGATGAGTTTCAAACCAGTTGCCATGATCAAACCCGCTACGACCGCATTCATGCCTTGCAAGGCGTTTTGGGTGATGGGGTTGTCTGAAATGCTTGCATACACCATGGCCAGGCTCAACACCACCAGGCTTGGGATCAACATCAGGCCTGCAGCGGCCGTCATGGCGCCTGAAAATCCAAAGTGCCGCTGCCCAATCATCAGCCCGAGGTTGATCACATTGGGGCCAGGAAGGACTTGAGCAATCGACCAGTCTTCAAGGAACTCTTCGTTGGTGAGCCATTGTTTTTTCTCCACCAACTCTCTTTGCACGATGGTGAGCACGCCGCCAAAGCCTTGCAAAGCCAGTCGGGTGAAGGACCAAAAGAGATCCCAGTGGCTTACAGGGCCACGTTGGAGGTGTTGAGTCATGTTGACGTTTGAACAAATAAACAGTGGGTATTTTAGTTTGAAATCAAAGCCCCTCATGGGAGGTACAACTTTTCCACAAAGAGAGAGGGTGGCTTTCCTGAACCCCAGGCAATAAGAGATGAAAAAAATCAAAAACGCCAAGAGCGTTGGAAAAAGTCTCCAAATGCCACACAATCAGCCGTAAAGACATTGGAATCATGTTGGCAAATCATCGCATGTCTACAGATGTTCTCACTTGGCACTACACTTGGTGGTTGAACTTATGAACACCCTGACCGACGTCTCTTTTTTCCACCGAGCTGCCAAGCCTTTGACTTCTTACAAGAAGTACTGGGCTCAGCGGTTTGGTGTCGCCCCCTTTTTGCCCATGAGCCGTGCCGAGATGGATCTCTTGGGATGGGACAGTTGCGATGTGATCATTGTGACAGGAGATGCCTATGTGGACCATCCAAGCTTTGGCATGGCCGTGATTGGGCGCATGCTTGAAGCCCAAGGTTTTCGAGTGGGCATCATTGCTCAGCCTGATTGGCAAAGTGCTGAACCTTTTAAAGCCTTGGGGCCACCCAATTTGTTTTGGGGGGTGACCGCTGGCAACATGGATTCGATGATCAACCGCTACACGGCTGACCGTAAAATTCGCTCTGACGATGCCTACACGCCTGGAGATGTCGGTGGCAAGAGGCCAGACCGTGCCGCCATTGTCTACAGCCAACGCTGCAAAGAAGCCTACCCCCAAGTGCCCATTGTCCTTGGAGGCATCGAGGGCTCCCTCAGGCGCACAGCGCACTACGATTACTGGTCAGACAAGGTGCGCAGGTCCATTGTGCTTGACAGCAAGTGCGATCTGCTTCTTTACGGCAACGCAGAACGTGCTGTGGTTGAAATCGCTCATCGCTTGGGTGCCAAAGAGCCTGTTCATCAAATGACTGACATTCGAGGAACGGCCTTTGTCAGGCGAGAAACGCCCATCGGATGGTTTGAGATCGACTCCACCAGTGTGGATGCTCCCGGTCGAGTCGAAGCCCATGTGAACCCCTATTTGATGGTCTCCGAACAAGCCGTGGCGCAGGGGCAAGAGTGCAAGGTCGATGTCGATGCGCAGCAAAAGGCCCGAGAGATAGAGCGCTTGGGTTTGAGTGGACAGCCCATTCGAATCGTGCCTAAAGTGCAATCCCTTCAAACTCAAGCACCTCAAGGGCCAGGGCAGGAGAGCTTTGACACGCAATTCGTTGGCAAAGGCGCTTACAAGGTGCCGCCCAGAGACCGCTCTGTCATTCGGCTGCCCAGTTTTGAAGCCGTGAAGTCAGATCCGGTTTTGTATGCCCATGCCAACCGCGTGCTCCATCTTGAGACCAACCCAGGCAACGCCCGCGCTTTGGTGCAAGCCCATGGGCAGGGCACCAACAGCGCGCGAGATGTTTGGATCAATCCTCCCCCCATACCCTTGACCACCCAGGAGATGGATTTGGTGTTTGGTCTGCCTTACGCCAGAAGTCCGCATCCGGTCTACGAAGACCCGCAGGGGCGTCATGACGGCGTCACCAAGATACCGGCTTGGGAGATGATCCGGTTTTCTGTCAACATCATGCGGGGATGTTTTGGCGGCTGCACCTTTTGCTCGATCACAGAGCACGAAGGGCGGATCATCCAAAGTCGAAGTGAGGACTCGATCATCAAAGAGATCGAGGACATCCAAAGCAAGGTGCAAGGGTTCACTGGGGTGATTTCTGATCTGGGTGGCCCAACTGCCAACATGTACCGAATTGGTTGTAAAACCCCAGAGATCGAATCGGCTTGCCGAAAGCCCTCTTGTGTCTACCCCAGCATTTGCTCCAATCTCAACACAGATCATGGCCCCTTGATCAAGTTGTACAAAAGAGCTCGCGCACTCAAAGGCATCAAAAAGATCTTGATTGGTTCAGGGCTTCGATACGACTTGGCCGTCGAGTCGCCTGAGTACGTCAAGGAGTTGACCACCCACCATATTGGCGGGTATTTGAAGATTGCCCCAGAGCACACGGAAACTGGCCCCTTGTCCAAAATGATGAAGCCCGGCATGGGCAGCTACGACCGATTCAAACAAATGTTCGATCGCTTCAGTGCCGAGGCGGGAAAAAAACAATACCTGGTGCCTTATTTCATTGCCGCGCATCCTGGGACCATGGACGAGGACATGATGAGACTGGCTCAGTGGCTGAAGAAAAATGGTTTTCGAGCCGATCAAGTCCAGACTTTTTACCCGAGTCCCATGGCGACGGCGACGGCCATGTACCACAGTCGTAAAAATCCCCTTAAAAAGATCACGCGTGAGAGTGAAGAGGTTGATGTGGTCAAAGGCGACAGAAGAAGACGTCTTCACAAAGCCTTTTTGCGCTACCACGATCCCAACAACTGGCCTCTTCTGAGAGAGGCTTTGAAGGCCATGGGACGTGCGGATTTGATAGGCAACGGCAAGCACCATTTGATCCCGACGTTTCAGCCTCTGACGGACGGCACCTACACAAGCGCCAGAAAAAAGAACTCGACCCAAGCGCACGTGGCCTCTTCATCGAAGTCCATTTCAAATCAAGCAGCCAAGAGTGCATTGGCCAAAAAGATCCCCGCCAAGGGGCAACTGTTGACCCAGCACACGGGTCTGCCGCCCAAGGCTTCTACCCAGAGCACGCCTTTGAAAAAAGGACTGGGCGCGAGGCTCAGGGCTGATAAAACCTCGGGCTGAATTGGCTGAAGGTGCTGAACGGGCCGAGTGAGGTCAACCCGGGGCCAAGGCCGACTCTTTAGTTGGCCTTGGGCTTGAACTCAATCCAAATTTCGTAGCCCTGGGGCTTGTCTTTGAGCTCGTTGGGAGGTGTGGGAAAGACCGCCTTCAGCACCGCTTGTAACGCAGCCCTGTCAATGATGCCGATGCTGCTGCTCTGGACGATTTTGGCATCTGTTGCCGAGGTGTTGGTGAGGGTAAAGCTCACTCGCGTTCGTCCTGTCAAGCCCATTTCCTGAGCCGCCATGGGGTAGTAAAAAGCGGCTTGGACAGCGGCCTGTACTTTGGCTTTGAACTCATCGCTTGGACCCAAGGGTTTGTTGTTCACCACGGGCATCACTGGAGGGGGGGCTGGCGCACTGAACGCAGTGGGGGTCTCCACCACGGGGCTTGCTTGTTGGGGCGTTGGCGTAGGCGTTGGGGCAGGTGGGGGTGTGACAATGGACTTGAGGGGCTTGGGTTCAACTTTAGGTTTGATGGGCTCTGGTTTTTTAGGTTCTTGCTTGACGGGCTCGGTTTTAGGCACATCTTCAATTTGAATGGGCAAGGACGTGAAGATGGGAGCAACTTCCCTAAAGATCAAATAGCTTGCAAACAACAAAGCCAAGGCGAGCTCGATGGTGAACGCCACTCCAAGGGAGCTCCAAAAGGCTTTTTTGACGGGGGGCGTGTAATTAAAAACCGATGGGGCAGAGCTGTTTTGCAACTCTTGCATACTTGGAGACCTGGCGCTCATAGGCTTAAGGTGGTGAATTTAAACAACAAAGAAAAGCTCATGGTGATTGTTTGGCCGCCAAACCTATTTGGAGGGCACCACCGCGTTTGACCGCGTCAATGGCTGACATCAATTGCTGTAAATTGACTTTGTCCGAGCCGGCAAGGGTGACAGCCAATTCGCTTGGGTTTCTGGATTTGACCAAGTTGGTGATTTGTTCCGCGTTCTTGTCTGAGCCCTCTGCATAAAAAACGCCATCCTCCTTGATCTCAATCAACAGTTTGGGGGGTGGCATTTTCACGGAGGTCGAACTCGTGGGCAGTTTGCTGATGTGACCTGAGGTGGGGATCATCCTCAGCGTCATCATGGCAAAAAACACCAATAAAAAAAGCATGATGTCGATCATCGGAATGATTTCAATCCGGGCTTTTCGGGTTTCAAAGTAACGCATGGTGTCTTACAAAAATAATTAGTGACGTTGTTGACCTGCTCGACGGTTCAGCAGCATGACTTTGAGGGTTTCCAGTTGGTGAACGATGACCCTCACATGGGTATTGAGCCAGTTGAAGAAGATCAAACCTATCATGGCGATCAACAAACCGCAGGCGGTGGCGACCAAGGCCTCGGCAATGCCCCCAGTGACTTGGGAGGCCGCGTTTTGGATATCATCAAGCACAGAAAACGCGTTGAACATGCCAATGATCGTACCAAATAGACCTAAAAGTGGTGCCAGGGTGATCACCGTGTCCAGCATCCAAAGGGATTTGTCGAGCATCGGCACTTCGTGCATCAAGGCTTCTTCCAGGTGATCGGCCACACGCTCTTGAGAGGTCGTCGTGGGCTCGTGCTCCAAAATTTGTATGATTCTGGTGTGTGGCATGTCTTGGAACTTTTGCATCAACTCTTTGGCGTTTGCACTTTTGAGAAGGGGGTCTTGTCTTAAAAGTTGCATCAGCTGTTCGCCGGCACTTTGCATGTTCAACAAATGTCGGGTGCGTTCAATGATGACGGTCAAGGCAATCAGCATCAGCACAGCCATCAGGTACAAGGTGCCACCTGAGTCGTTGGCGATGGTCAATAAGTTGTCTAAATTCATGGTCTATACAATCAAAGAGGGCCAGCATTGCTGGCCCTGGATACATCTGAGAAATTTTAGAAGTCTGCCTTACCAGAGAGCATGAAGCTTCTAGGCGCTTGGTAGAGGTACTGTGTTGAAGAACTGCTGATCGGACCAGAGGCCGCAACCAAGTTTTGTCGATCCGTCAAATTGAAAACGCTGAACTGCAACTTGAAGTTCTTGGCACCCAAGGTGCTCACTTGCTTGAAGTTGTAAGAGACGTTCAAGTCGGTGTTGTCGATGTAGGGCAATTGTGAACCTAGCTTGGCGTTGTATTGGTTGCCGATGCGCTTGAAAATCAGGGAGGCATTCCAAGGCCCTTGGTTGTACAAGGCACCTAAACCATAGGTGACGTTAGGGGCATTGGGGATTTGACCCACGGGTTGCTTGACGTCGGCGTTTGAAGCTTTGTAATTGGCATCGTTGATGCCAAAGTTACCGTATGCAGCCAAACCGCTGCCCAGCATGTACGTGGCTTCAGCTTCTGCACCTTTGTAAATGCCACCGCCCACATTGATCCAGTTGGGGTTCGCATTGGTGCCCGTGTTGAACTGCATGTTGTTCATGTCGATGTAGTAGAGGTCCGCTGCAGCTGTCAAAGCGTCTGACTTGTGAACCACACCCACTTGGTAGTTGGTCGTGGTTTGTGGCGCTGGGGCAGAGGAGGTTGCAGTTCCGATACCAAAGGTTGGGGGCAGCTGCATGCCTGTTGCGTACTGTGCATAGACTGAGTTTTGTGCATCAAGGCGTTGGTTGATGGTTAAAAACGGCAGTGAAGCACCATATTTATAAGCATAACTTTGTGGGATTTGAGCTTTTTGATTTGAAGCAGATGTCAAATCCATGCCGTAATACATGACTTTGTAGCCAGGTGTCACGGTCATGCCAGGTGCGGCGTTCCACTCGTACTCAACAAAGGGTTGGTATTGGTGCCAATGCGAATGTTGTTGTGCAAAGTTGCCCGTGGTGACCACGCCAGCAGGTTGACCATTGACGCCAGGAAGAATCGTGAAGTTGGCCGTCATATCGGCCTCGAAATTGTGACGCTCTGTTCTGGAAAACTCCCACCAAACACCCACACGCAACAAATCTGCGCCATACTTTTTGGTGGCTTTAAAAACATCGCCATACACACGGAACTCATTGAGTTTCAAGTAGCCAGGCACATCGTTGTTGGGTAGCTTGAGGGAGGTTTTGGCCAGGGTCGTGATGGCCAAAGAAGAGTCACCCGTTGGGCCGTACAAAGAAGGGTCTTGGCCGGCCCATGTGTTGTTGGTGTAGGCGTAGGTGTAGGCGTTGTTGTCGGTTTGCCATCCGTTGCCCAAGTCGCTTTGTAGGCGAATGTATTCGATATCGGTTGTTTTGGCTTGATAGTTGAAGCCAGCATAGCCTTGGCTTGCTGGATTGTTGTTCATGGCGTAATTCTTGCCAAAAGCTTTCATTTGAGCTGCAGTGGGCCCGTTGGCATTGTCAGTGACGTAGGTGGTAACGTTGGCGGGTGAGACGAAAAGGGTCAACAAGGAGCTGTCACCCACGGGACGCTGGTACTTTAAAGTGAAGTTGTTCAAGTTGATGCCAGACCCACTCGAATAACCCTGGCTTTGCATGTGTTGCAAATTCATTTGCAAGGTGGCGTCACTTCCAGCCATACGGCCACTCTCGTAAGCGGCTCCAATGAGCTGAGTACCCCAGGTGCCAATCGATCCATAGGCACTTTGAACCGGCGTGGCTGAAGGCGCTTTGGAGAACAAGTTCACGCTGCCGCCGTAGGTCGAGAAGCCGATGTTGCTGGCATTGCCTGGGCCGCGCTCAATCAACATGCCACCGATGATGGAGGCAGGAAAATAGGCCGTGGAATGGTGTGTAGGACCGTTGGTGTCACCAAAGGGGATGCCATCAAAGGTCACATTGTATTCACCGTCTTGGAAGCCGCGCATGGACATCTTTTGATCAGACAATCCAGGTCCATTCGTAGAGGGCGTGGAAGCCACGCTTGGTGCAATCGCGGTGATGGTGTTGAAGTTGCCTGTGGGAGGCGTGGACTCTTCAATAAAGCTTCTGGAGATGAAAGATTGAGGTTGTGTAGCAGACAGGTTGGCCTGGGTGGGGGCCACAGAAGACGCTGTGCCTCTGTCAGCTTTCAAACTGGTGGTCACCGCAGCGCTCACGCCACTGTTGCCACCAACGGTTCCCAGATCAACCGTATCAGCAAAGGCGCCTAGCCCAGTCAAGGTCAGTAAAGCCAAAGAAATAACTTTGTTGATGGGTTTTTGTGGAAAAGGGCACCTTGAGTTCATGTGACGGATCTTTCTGAAGATTGAGTAAAGTGAATGCGCAATGGTAGAGGTCAAATATTTCAAATGTGTGACGATTTGAGCGGAGTTGTTTTAATGAGATGAATGGCCAGGACTTTACATGGGTCATCTTCATGAAAGTGACACAGATGGGAGAATTTATTTCAAGGTAAAAGAGGGTCTGATCCCTACGCACCCCTGCACATCATGCAAGAGCATATCAAATTGAAACTTAAATATGAAGGGCGCAAGCCACCGGCCATGCGCATCAACATCAGCTGTAAGTGGCCTTGAGGTCGGGGGTCACCGTGATGGTTTTTCCGATAGAGGATTTGTAGGTGTTTGAAACAACCGTGTCCAAATAAATGTATTCCCCTTTGACGTAGTCAAGGGTAAAGGTCATCATCAAATAGCCCCTGGACTTGGTGTCGATGAAATTCAAATCGTCGATCATGCCGAAGTTTTTGCCATTGCCATCGATCCACTGTTTGCTGTTGATGCTGCCGTCAAGTGCGGGAGCAATGCTGGCCAGTCCAAGGGATTCAAAGCCTGGGGACGTGACAGAGCTGCCCGCAAACTCAACCCCGACTTTTTGACCCTTCAAGGTGGTGAGTTGAGCAAACCAAGCATTGTGTGAGTCGCCAGACAGGGCGATCAAAGGCTTGTTCAAGGCTTGAACAGACTGAAGCACAAGTTCGCGGTTCAAGGGGTAACCATCCCAAGCATCCAAGTTGTAAGGCAATTTAGGGTTGGCTGTCGGGTCAAGAAGTGCGGTTTGGGTAGCTGTCAAAGATCCGCCCAAAGCCTGGGTCATCTTGGCGGTCAAGTAATCCGTGACAGACTGAGAGAATGCAGCTTGGTTGGCGGCACTTGGATTGAAATAGACAGCGCCAAGGCTGGTCAGCACATTGGCTGGCCACCAAATTTTTGCCATGATGTCTTGGTTGCCTAAAACTTGCCACTTGGCCGTCGAAGATGCAAAACCCTTTTGTAGCCAATCAAGTTGTGTAGCGCTGATCATGGTCCGATTGATGTCAGAACCGGTGGTGAGTCCTGAGATGTAGGGCTGGTAGTCAGCAACAGACACGGCCGTGCCGTAATTCGCATACTGTTGCACACGTCCTTCGATTCGAGTGTCCAGCATGTGAAGCGACAAAATGTTGGCAAAATCAAATCTGCGGTAGATCTTGAAGCGATTGGCCGCGTCCAAAGGGTCATTGCGATTGGGCAACCACTCGTGATAGGCCTGAGCGGCATTGTTTTTTCTGGTGTTCCAGTCGCCTTGGGTTTTGGGGTCGTGGTTTTCAGCGCCAGTCATGAAAGCGTTGTTGGCAAACTCGTGATCGTCCCACACGGTGATCCATGGCATGGAGGCATGAAGCACTTGAAGATTGGGGTCGCTTCTGTACTGTGCGTAGCGCGTTCTGTAATCGTCCAAGCTGACAATGTCATTGGCGGGTAGCGCTACGCGTGACAAGGCTGATGCAGAGCTTTTGTTGAGCAAATCGGTGTTACCAAATTTGCTGGGGTCAGAACCGTACTCGTAGATGTAATCTCCAAGGTGAATGGCAAACTGTGCATCGGATTTGGCGGCCTCTGCATAAGCGTTGAAGAACCCAGCAGAGTAGAGTGTGCAAGAAAAAACTGCCAATTTCACTTGCTTGGCATCCATGCTTGGCAAAGTCCTGGTCTTGCCAACCCCGGATTTAAAGAAGCCACTGGTGAAACGGTAGAAATAATCGGTTCCAGGCTTTAAGCCGCTCAGGTTCACCTTGACTGTAAAACCCGTTGCAGATGTAGCGTTCGCGTCACCTGACTTGACCACGTTGGTGAATGCATTGTCCATGGCCAATTCATACTTCAAGGCCACCGAATTGTTCATGAGTGAAGCGTCCGCATACCTTGCGTAGGTCCAAATCACCAGGCCATCAAGGGAAGGATCTCCGCTGGCAACACCATAATTGAAATTCACCATGGGAGCCGAGTCACTTCCACACGCAGACAAAATACCTCCACTGGCAAGAGTAGCAGAAACCGATGAGAGTTGGATGATGAAGTCGCGTCTGGAGTTGTTTTGCATGGCGATGTGCTTTGTAAAGATCGATTTAAAACTATAAGATTAAATTATGACCAAGAGGTGACACATTGAAGCAAGTAGGGCATAGAAATGATGTGAGGTTTTTTAATTTTAAAGTCGATTAAAATAACGAAACATTGGGTTCAAGCACTCAGGCTTGGCATAACATTTCTCAAGGTTTATATGAACAAAGTCTTCCATTCAAGGTTTTCAATAGGTTTAGGACTTTGTGTTTTGATCTTGAGTTCATGGGTTCACGAAGCTGTTCATGCTCAAGCATCCATGTCCACTGCACAAGCCGTGGTTCAAAACACAAGCAGCTCAACGCAAGGGGCAGAACATCTCAAAAAGGCAAAGCTTCAAAAGAAGCCTTCCAAGGATTCAGACGTCATCTTTCATTTTTCTAGCATAGGGGACAGTCGCACGGACGCCAGAACGCCTGGTATCAGCGAGCAAGACAAAAGATGGTTAACTGCGTCTCCTGTTTTGTCTCGCGTGATCAAAGAAATTGCCGCTTCGCGCTCAGAGGTTTTATTTTTCAATGGCGACATGATCATGGGCTACGCCAAAGACAGCATCGACAACGAGCGGCAATATGCATTTTGGCGAGGCATGATGGCCACCCTGATGGAAGCTGGAACGTACGTCATGCCTGTACCGGGCAACCACGAAGTGCAAATGCCTACCAAAACGCCTGAAGGAACGGTCAAATTCGCTCAACCTTATTTGGAAAAGCAGTGGCGTGAGAACATGGGAGACTTGATCATCGATATGAACCGTTGGAATCAGATTGTTAAAAAACCCATCACCTACTGGGACATCAACAACACCTCTACCCCAGAGTTGGACCATGTCCAAACTGTTCAAACCCAGTTGAACTACTCCTTTGATGTTGGGTCAATTCATTTTGCCGTGATCAACACCGACCCGGTTGGAAGTGACAATGTGGTGAGCAGTTCTTGGTTGGCCAGAGACTTCGAGCAAGCCAGGCTCAGGGGTGCGAATACTTTTTTGGCATTTGGGCACAAAATGCCTTTCACCTATTTTCCTGAAGTGGGTGGCAAAAAGGAGGCGGATGGCTTGGATGTCAAACCTGCCGAGAGGGATGCGTTTTGGAGTGTGATAGAGAACTATGGTGCCACTTACTTTTGTGGCCACGAGCACGTGTACGATGCCTCACAGCCCTTGAAGGCACAAGGCGGCAAGTCTTGGCAAATCATCGTAGGCGCGGGTGGCTCGCCCTTCAGCGTCAAGAAAGAAGACGCTAGAAATCCCAAAGACCGCATGTACGCTTGGGCAGACGTCAAAGTCACCAAAAAAGGTGCTTTGAACGTTCAAATATTAGGTTTTGACGAGCACCTGGGGCCAACAAAAGTGATTGCAAAGTGGAAGATCGAGCCAAGCGCTGTCAACGCGGTTCATTGATGACCAAAATCCAAGGGCAGGCCAACGTAATTTTCTGCCAATGAAGTTGACAAGGCCCGGCTGTGGACCAAGTAGTCAAGTTCAGCTTCTTGAATTCTTTGACCAAATTCTCCGGTTTCAGGAAATCGGTGCATGAGGCTGGTCAACCACCAAGAAAAACGCTCGGCTCGCCAAACTCTTTTTAGGCACCTGTCTGAATAGTGGTCAATTCCGCGACTGGACTTGGCTGTGAAAAACTCGATCATCGCTTCGCTCAAATACTTGACATCGGTCGCAGCCAAATTCAATCCTTTTGCGCCAGTGGGTGGGACGATATGTGCCGCATCTCCAGCAAGAAAGAGTTGCCCATGCCGCATGGGCTCGGCCACATAGCTTCTCAAAGGAGCAATGCTTTTTTCAATGGAGGGGCCCATGATCAGCTGGGCAGAGAGTTCGGGATCAAGTCTGAGTTGAAGTTCATCCCAAAACCGTTCATCGGACCACTCACTGACTTGGTCCGATAAGGGGCATTGCAAGTAGTACCTGCTCCTGGTCATGGAGCGCATTGAGCAAAGAGCAAAGCCCCGATCACTGTTGGCGTACACGATGGCATGGGGAGACACAGGGGGTACATCTGCGAGCACGCCAATCCAACCAAAAGGATACACGCGCTCAAATTCTTTGAGGATGTTGCTTGGGATGTGTTTACGAGAAACGCCATGAAACCCGTCGCAACCCGCGATCAATGAGCAGCTGATTTCTTGGCGCCGGCCATCTTTAGAGAAACTGACCCTTGGAGTCTTGCTTTCAATGTCGTGAAGATCGACCTCATCTGCACTGTAAAAAGAGGTGAGCCCTAGGTTGGCTCGATGTGTCATCAAATCGTGCGTGACCTCAGTCTGACCGTAAGCGGTCACCACTTTTCCTTGGGTAAGTTCGCTCACCATGATCGGGTAACGTTTGTTTTGAAAGACCAGATCGATTTGGTGGTGGGGCGTGCCAGCGGCATCAACACCTGAGCCAACCCCAGCATCTCTTAACAAGTCGACGGTCACTTGTTCCAAAATCCCTGCCCGTATTCGGCCTAGGACATACTCGGGTGTTTGGCGCTCAATGATGATGTTGTCGATGCCTGCTTTGTGAAGCAAAGCACCTAAGAGCAAACCAGCTGGTCCTGCGCCAATGATAGCTACTTGTGTTTGCATGCAGATGTCCTATTAAGTGGTTCTAACGGGGCTCAGTGGTCCAAGAGTTTGGCTAAAAACGATTGGGCTCTGGGGTGCTGGGGTTGAGTAAAAAAGATCTCGGGACCGGCTTGTTCCATGATTTGCCCTTGATCCATGAAAACAATCCGCGAGGCAACACGCTTGGCAAAGCCCATTTCATGGGTGACACAGATCATGGTGATGCCTTGTGCGGCGAGCTCAATCATAACGTCCAGCACCTCTTGAATCATCTCCGGATCCAAAGCGGATGTGGGTTCATCAAAAAGCAAGATTTTGGGCTCCATGCAAAGGGTACGTGCAATGGCGACCCGCTGCTGTTGGCCACCAGACAGTTGCGCTGGAAATTTGTGAGCATGCTCTTCAATGTGCACGCGTGTGAGTTGTGCCATGGCTAAAAAATGAGCATGTTCAGCACTCATTTTTTTGACCTGAATGGGCGCCAAGCTTAAATTCTCCAGAACCGTTAAGTGCGGGAAAAGATTGAATTGTTGAAACACCATGCCGACCGATTGACGCACCAATTGCACGCTTCTCAGATCTTCACTCAAAGAGATGCGGTTGACCTTGAGCGTGCCAGACTGAAAGTCTTCCAAAGCATTGATGCAACGAATGAGGGTGGACTTTCCTGAGCCAGAGGGGCCGCACACAATCACGCGTTCACCTTCCGTGACTGTTAAGTTGATGTCCCTTAGCGCATGGTAGTTACCATACCATTTGTTGACAAGGTTGAATTCGATCATGGTGGGCTTGTTCATGCACGCATTCTAGGAGTGGTGTTGCTGTGAATGTTGAAATTTTTGACTGAAGTGAGACAAAGCAAAGCAAAAGCAAAAGTAAATCAAACCAATGAAAAGATACCCTTCTAGTTTAAAGGGTCGCCAATTGGCATCTCCATTCAAAGCCAATCCTAAGGCGCCCGTCAATTCGTACAAGCTCACAATGGTCACCAATGAGGTGTCTTTGAAAATAGAGATGAAGTTGTTGACCAAGCCTGGTAGAACGTGAGCCAAAGCTTGAGGCAAGACCACAAAGCGCTGGGTGGCCCAATACCCAAGGCCTAGGCTTTGTGCCGCCTCCACCTGACCGGCGCTCACACTCAACAGCCCCGCGCGAACCACTTCTGCGGTGTAGGCTGCAGAAAAAAGTGTAATGCCTGCCAAAACCCTCAGCAAGACATCTGGAGATTTGAGCCCAGGCATGAGCAATGGAAACATAAAGCTGGCCATGAACAACACAGAAATCAAAGGCACGCCTCTCACCAGTTCGATGTAGGTGCTTGCGAAAGTTTTGAGCATGGGCATGTCACTGGTTCTTGCAAGAGCCAACAAAATTCCCAAAGGTGTTGCAAGCGCAATGGAGACGATGGACAAAAGAAGTGTAAGGGGCAGTCCGCCCCATAGTTCGCTTTCAACCTTGGCGAGACCTAGGTGGGTATCGATGCCAAAAAAGGTACCTGACATCAAAATTTCAAAGAAGAGGGCACATCCGACCCAAGACACGTAAAGCCATGATCGATGACCATGGCGCCACATGGCACCCAAAGAGCTCAAGCCCAGGGTCAGCATGATCATGACAACAGCAGTAAGTGCTCTCCATTGCTCCTCAAATGGATAACGCCCCCAAAGGATCAAGCTGTATTTTTCTGCAATCACCCCCCAACATGCACCTAGGGGTCTGGCCAGTTGGCAAGCCGTCTCATCGGGTACGAAGACTGCATTGAAAACGCCCCATTCAAAAAAGGCCAAACCGCTCAGGCTCAGAAGGGCAAACAAGATGATCGACAAAGCGCTTTGAAAGGGATGGCGTTTGAATTCAAGTCCCGTGCGGTGAGCTAGTGTGCGCCAACTT